>JAFQMA010000045.1 GCA_017414535.1 Clostridia bacterium
AGGGGCTTGGCGGACTATTATAACCCTAAACCGTGACGGTACATTTACCGGATGGTATCTTGATTCTGAAATGGGTGAAACCGGCGAGGGTTATCCTAAAGGCAGTGCCTATACTTGTGATTTCTCCGGAAAATTTGAGAACATCAAAAAAGTCGATGAGTATTCCTACAAAATGACTTTAACAGGCATAAAAACCGAGAAACCGGTTGGAGAAGAATGGATAGAAGACGAAATCCGCTATGTTGCAAGTGATCCTCATGGACTGAATGATTCCGACAACAAACAAGAATGCGTTGAATTTGTTTTCTTCCTTCCGGACACGCCTATTAATCAAGTGCCCGAAGAGTTTCTGTCTTGGTGGCCTTATCGATATACCCAAGAAACAGCACCTAAGACCACACTTTCTTGTTATGGAATTTTAAATACTGCCACAAACTTTGGTTTCTTCACTTCGGAATAACAGAAAGGCTTGACCGACAGGTCAAGCCTTTTTTGTCAAAATAAAGTCGTTATCCAATACACAACCCCATACACCACACTTGCAACCGTACCGTACACGATCACCGGCCCCGCAATGGTAAACATTTTTGCTCCAACTCCCAAGACTAACCCTTCTGCCTTGCTGTCGAGAGAAGGCGCCGTCATGGCGTTGGCAAAGCCCGTAATGGGTACGAGAAGCCCTGCTCCCGCCACCTTGGCAAAGCGGTCAAACCAGCCGAGGCCCGTGATCAAGGAAGCAAAAAAGATCAGTATGAGGGGGAGCCATTTTTTTGCCGCGTCCTCCTCCAGCCCCAACCTTACGAGACCGCACACGATGCCGTGACCTGCGGCGCAAATTGCTCCTCCCGTGAGGAAGGCGGCGATGCAGTGCTTCAAAAGGGGAGTTTTTTTTGCGTGTCGTTCGGTTCTTTCTACGTAGCCTTCTTTTTTCATGCTTTGCTCCTCTCGTATCTTGACAAGCCTCCGCGCTTCTTTTAGAATGTTGGTGAAGGGAAGAGATCCTTCTCATGCTTCGGTATTTTTTTGGCATAATAAATGCATGGGACCTTCTCCTCCGGAAACAGACTGTTTTTTACGGCGATATTTAGCCCGCAGGCGCCGCCTGTTCGGTGCATGCAGTCGTTTTTACATTTGATTTCGTATTGCATCATCTCACCTCACATCTTAGTATGGCACCGATTTTGAAAAATAAACCTGAAGGAAGAAAATATGATCATTCGAACTGCCCGCCCCGAGGATGATATCGCTTTGCGCCGCCTTTGGATGGAGGCATTCTGCGATGAAGAAGCTTACGTGAATTTTTTTATGCAGCATAAAAGAGACCGCGCCCTCACGCCGATCCTTGCCGAGGGGGAGGAGGTGCTGGGTATGATCCATCTTTTGCCCTGTACCGTCCTTCCCCAGCGCCCCGCCTTTTATTGGTACGCCGTGGCCATTCGAAAGGATGCGCGCGGGAGAGGGCTTTTCCGCTTCCTTCTCACCGCTGTTTTGGAAAAAACGAAGGCCGCAGGCTACACAAATCTTTGTGTCCCCGCCGCAGGCCTTGCCCCCGTGTACCAAAAATACGGCTTTCCTTATGAATACCGCGCCGCAGACGAGCGCCTTGTTTCGGACGGTGCACCGTCCTCCAAGGTCGAGATCACCGAGGCGACCCCTGCCGATTTTCTTGCTATTCCGCAACGCGACGGCGACGTTTCCTGGTCGGAGGAGGCTGTGGCTTACGCCTTGTCGGAGAACGCCCTTTGCGGCGGCAAAAACCTCCTTCTGACGTTGGACGGTGTCCGTCATCCCGCCATGCTCCGCAAAACGGAGGAGGGCTTCCGACTGGATGAGACCACTCTGCGTCGTGCCGATGCGGAGCGAGTGAAAAACAGCCTTCTGCACTATCTTGGAGAAGGGGAGCTGATCCTTCGTGATTATGAAAGGGACGACGCCGTCGTGGCTCTGTCCGATATGCCCATCCCCTCCCGAAACGCCCGTATCTCCTTTACCATGCCGTAAAAAAAGCACCCGTTCGGGTGCTTTTTTTGCTTGTATTTTTACTTTGCGTAGATCTCGGTGATGCGGGGGGTGTTGCCGGAGTTGACCGCACCGATGAACAGCTTGATCTGCATCCACTTGCCTGCGATGAGCTTCTTGTCGATGGCCTCGTCGCACTCAAAGCGGGTCTTGTCCGTGCCGTCGGGACCCATAAAGGGAGCCTGTTCCAGCGCCTCGCGGCTTTCCGCCGTGCGGATCTGGCAGTTGATCCAGGTCTTCTGGGGCAGGGTAGCCACCCAGCCTGCCGCCGTGACACCCTCAGCCTCGAAGGCGGCGGTCACGTATTTCTCCTCGGGACTTCTGTCTAAGATATGACCGATGTCGCAGGGCACCATATCGTGCGGGCCGATGGTGGGAAGCCAGGTTCTGTTATCCTCGCTGAAGCCGTCGGGGCCCTGCCACCAGATGGCGGAGTCCGTTCTGTGGCTGCCGTAGGCTCTGTGATGGGTCAAGCAAATATCCATGTAGCCGTCCTCGTTGAAGTCGCCTACCCAGGAGGCGGAGGAGGAGTGGGCAAAGAAGCGCTTGCGGTTGGTCACGGAGAAGTTACCGTGATCGTTCCAGTAGATAAAGGAGTTGATATCGCGCTCGCGCTTGTTGAAGTAGGAGGAGACGAAGATATCCAGCCAGCCGTCGTTGTTGATATCCTGAATGGAAATGTTGTTGGACTGGTAGGAGGGAAGAACGCAGCAGTTGTAAATGCTGTAGCCGTCCTTGGAGCCCCAGTAAATGGTCACGGTACCCTCGTGGTAAATGTCCTTGTGTTCGCTGGCACGGCTTCCGAAGATCAGGTCGGGATAACCGTCCTTGTTCAGGTCGGCTACTCTTACCGTCAATGCGCACTCAATGGGGAGGGTGGTTCTGTTGTCATTGCTGAAGCCTTTTTCACTGCCCCAGAAGATCAGGCTGTAGCATTCGTTGGAAACGGGAACCACCACGTCCAGCCAGCCGTCGCCGTTCAGGTCAGCCACCGCCATCCAAAGGTTACCGCCACCGTTTTCGGGCGCGGTGTAGAGGACCTGAATGTCCTCGTCCTTCCAACCCTCCGCAGAGCCGTAGGCAATGCGAAGCTCTCTGCCGCAGGTGCCCAGAATATCCAGATAGCCGTCCTTGTTCAGATCGGCGCAGTGACCGCCCCAGGCAAGGGGAATGTCGATCTTGACAACGTTCTCGTCAGAGAAGCCGTCGGGGCCGCCGAAGAACAGATCGCTGGGCAGGTTCAGCTGAGGCTGATCCTCGCCGTTCTGCATGATGAGAATATCGGGATAGCCGTCGTCGTTAAAGTCGCAGGGGACCATGGTGCCCGCGGAGTGACCGAGAAATTCCAGTCGGCGATCACCCTTGTAGCCGTCGGGACCGCCCAGATATACGTGCACGGGGATATGGCCGTAGGCGGCGCTCTCCTGCTGGTTGAAGAAGATCAGCTCAAGCTTGCCGTCACCGTTCACGTCCTCGGCATAGACCTCAATGCAGTTGTGGGTGGTGAAGCGGCGGGGCTCCTCTGCGATCCTGCCGTTTTCATCCACGGGATATAGGTGAGATTCGGTGGTGTATGCCTCGTGACCTCTGCCCAGTGCGATGACGATATCGTCGTGGCCGTTGCCGCTCAGATCCGCCAGGATCACGTCGCGGGGGGTCAGAACGGGCATGGTTCGAACGGGAGCGTCAAGGCCGTTCTTTTCAAAGAACACCAGTGCCTTTTGATCCTCCAGACTGTTGACCTGCAGGAACACCATATCCTCGCTTTCCGCGGTATCGATATGACCGATGGCCATCTCAATGACGTTGGGAATGGGAAGGACGATCTTTTCGGAGGGTGCTCTGCCCTCAAAGCGGATCAGTTGAACCTCCTTCTCGTTGGCGTAGAAGAGGTATTCCTTGCCCTTGTATTTGACAAACTTCGGACGGCAAAATTCGTGGTACTCCACGTTACCGCCACCCATGCCCAGAAGGTCAAATCGCTTTCCGTCGTCGGTGCGGGGGGCAACCTCGGTGCAGTTCTGACGGTCAAAGCCGTCCTTGCCGCCCCACAGAACGATCCACTGTCCGTCCTTGGTACGGCAGTACAGATCGTCACAGCCGTCCCCGTCCACGTCACCTGCAACGAACCAGGTCAGATCGGGAGTGGGGTAATCCTTGTAGTTCTCCACGCCGATGCCGATCTCGGTCTTGTGATAGACGCGCAGTCTGTAATTGTACAGAAGAGCAGGGGAGAAGGAGACCTCGGGGCTGGTGGAAACGAGATAGCAAAGCTCCGTCTCGCCGTCTCCGTCAAAGTCGCCGGAAACCACGCAGCAGCACCCGGGTGCGGCCAGATCGATCTTGCGGTTCTCGGTAATACCGTCGGCACCGCCGAAATAGATGTAGGAGGCAAGGTCGCAGTGGTGGCCATCGTTGTTGGCGGCCAGGATCACGTCGGCAAAGCCGTCTCCGTTAAAGTCGCATACGTGTCCTGCTTGACAAGCCGTGGTGAGCACGCTCTTGCACTCTGCCTTACCGCAGGGATCGTAAATAATGTAGGTATCGGGATGCTCTGCATAGTCGTGGCTGTTGGCAATGAGCAGATCCACGTAACCGTCCTGGTTTACGTCAAAGCGCCAGATCCTTTGCAGAACACCCTTTTTGGATACGTAAAGGTTGGGTGCGGAATCGCCGAAGCTTCCCTTGGAAAGCTCCTCGAAGCCGGAGGCAGACCATTTTTTCATGGTAAGATCCTTTCTTTTTTAGAGTCTTCTCCCGTTTTTTAGAGATTGCTTTCATTATACTGAAAAAAATTCTCCTTGGCAACGGATTTCTATCTTTTTATGTTACAAAAGGACTGCTGATTTTGAAAAGAGGTTTTTTTTGGAAATGATATTGCTCTCTTTGCTTGTCGCGCGTTTTTCTTTGTTTTTTTCTTGCATAGCGGCGAGGGAATATGTTATAATAATGAAAATGAAACAAAAGAGAAGGAGCCTTCCATGAAATTAAAGAATAAGATCGCCATTATCACCGGAGGCAGTCGCGGTATCGGCTTTGCTACGGCAGAGCGCTTCTTGGCCGAGGGTGCTACCGTCATTATTACGGCCAGCTCTCCCGCCACTGTGGAGAAGGGAGTCACGGCTCTCCGTGCGCGCCACCCCGAGGGCACCGTGGAGGGCATCAGCCCCAACCTTGCGGATACCGCCTCTGTTCGTGCCGCCTTTGACGCCGTTGCCGAAAAGTACGGCCGCATCGATATTCTGGTCAATAACGCAGGCGTTTCCGAAAGCACTCCCTTTACAGCTTATACCGAGGAGCTTTACGATAAGGTCATGGATCTGAACGTGAAGGGCGTGTTCAACGCCACCCATGCCGTTGCCGAGCGCATGGTGGGGCAGGGCGGCGGCGTGATCCTTTCCACCTCCTCCATGGTCAGCATCTCCGGCCAGCCCGCGGGCTTTGCCTATCCCGCCTCCAAGTTTGCCGTCAACGGTCTTACCGTGTCTTTGGCCCGCGAGCTCGGACCTAAGGGCATTCGCGTTAACGCCGTAGCGCCCGGCATCATTGAGACCGATATGATGAAGGCCGTGCCGAAGGAGGTTATCGAGCCCATGATCGCCCGTGTACCCCTGCGCCGCCTCGGTCAGCCAGAGGATATTGCCAACGCCTTCGTCTTCCTCGCCTCCGACGAGGCTTCCTATATCACGGGAGTCATCCTCAGCGTGGACGGAATGGCCAGATCCTGATTTTGAAAAACTATCCTGTACGTATGACAAAAAGTCGCAGAACGACCTTCTGCGACTTTTTTGCGTTTTATACGAAAACAGTTGACAGCAAGAGACAAAAATGATAAAATTTTAATATAATCACAATAGAGGAGGTTGCTATGACCTTAAAGCTTCGCATCACGTCTCTTTTTCTGTCCTTTATATTGATCCTGTCCCTGTGCGCTTGCGATCTTTTTGCCCCCGAAACGACGGCGCCTACCTCTGCGGAGGAGGCTCCCTTCGTTCCCACCGACGCCAATGAACTGTGGAATAAAATGAACGAGGTCATGGCTGCACAGACCGGCTATTCCGAAAAGATGGAATCTTCTCTTACTATTTACTACAGTGGATTTGAGATGGTCAGCATCATCGCGGCGAACGGAACGTACGATCGCTCCGACGGCACTCTGCGTTATTATTTCGACGGCACTATCACCAATTCCTCCGAGGAAATGAGTTATTCCGATGAGACCAAGACGATGGAGGCGTTTTGTGACGGTAAATATTACCTTTCCGTGAAGAATGCTGACTACGATCAAAAGCTGTGTGCGCCCATGACGGAGGAGGAATACCGTGACATGAGCCGATCCGACATGCTGACCGACGTAGACTTTTTGGATTGTACCCGTCGCGAATTTGCCGAGGCTGACGGCGGCTGGAGCATGAAATTCTCCGGCTATACGAAGAAGGCCGTTCACAGCTTCCTTGAGTTTATTGAATTAACTGAGGAGGATCTCGGCGCCGCCGTAGAGGATATGGAGACCGCAGTAGCTACCGATGCGGAATTCCGATGCCTTTCCCTTTCCGTGAAGCTGTTCTTCGACGTGGATGAAAGCTCTACCACCAAGCCTGAGTTCAGCATGTCCTCAAGCTATGCCGATTTCGGTACCGCCGCCTTTGATCCCACGCTGTTCGTTCCGGAGGAATTTACGCAGGTGGATGATCTGCGCATATTGGAGGATCTGCCCAAGGCCATGGAAGAGCTGGCCTCCGCTACGGAAGGTAAATTCTCTGCCGATCTCGTTTTAAAGACGACAGTCGAGGGATACGGAGAAAGCGAAGCCAATCAGCACAGTCAGGTGAGCTTCGGCAAAAAGAACGGCAGCATCTATTATGATCTTGACATGACGCTGGATGGAGAAAAGTACGTCATCAGCTATAAAAACGGACTTGAGACCGTTCAGTATGGCGGAGAATCCTTTACGGACGATATCTCCGAGCGGGAGGCACAGGAATTTTTGAGTAATCTTATCGACGGCGCGGAGTTTTACGCTTCATCCGTTACCGGCGTAGAGAAGAAGGGCGAGGGAGTGTACCTGCTTCACATTGAAAAGGTGAAAACGGACCTTCACGCCTCCGGTGCGGAGGAAAGCGGCATTGAGATCACGGGCGGCTCTCAGGAGATCACCGTTACCTTTAACGGAGACGCTCTCCAAAGCATCGAAAGCACCGTGATCATGGCGGCTGTCATTGACGACGGCGGGCAAAAGGTGCCTGTAAGCTATCACATTCACTCCGTTGTTACCGTGGAGAGCGCTACGCTTCCCACTGCATAAGAAAAAATGGCACTTCTTCCCGAATACGTAAAGCATTTGGTGGATTCCACCCTCCCCGAAAAGGAAGAGCTTCCCCATAGCCATCATCCCAAGGCGGATTATACCTTTCTCCTCCTGCGAAACGTCTTCGTTGGCTTGGCCGCCGTGCTCTTTTTGATGGCGCTGTTTGTCAGAGAGTATCACACGCTCCTCAACGGGATCGCCTACGTCAGCGGCGCCGTGGCCTATCTTGCGGAGTGCCTTGCGGTCACCGACTGCTTCCGCACCAAGGTACCCCATACGGAGCTGTTTATGGTCTATTGCTTTGGACCGCTCTATCTTCTCATGGGGTTGAACTATCTGTTTTGGCACTGAGATAAAAGGGGAAACGATAAAAGCTCTATCGCAAGATAGGGCTTTTATCATACTGCAAAACGGACAGCTTTTTTCTTGACTTTGTTTTTGTTTGAAGCCATAATAAAAGCACAAAAAAGACAGACTGAAAGGAATGACCGTAATGGAACAAAAAGCCTATATCATCGGTGAGGAGACCGTCAAAAAGCTTCTGACCGTGGACGATGTTATCGATATTTGTGAAAAAACCTGGCGCTGGTATGGTGAGGGAAGGGTAGTTATGCCCAATAAGATCACCACCGATATGTCCTCTCAGGGAGTAGCAGGCTGGTTCAATTCCATGCCCGCCTACATCGCTCCCTTGAACGCCGCAGGCCTCAAGCTTGTGGGAGGCTACGACGGAAACCGCGCCAAGGGCCTGCCTTATATCAAGGCCAACGTGATCCTGACCGATCCCGAAACGGGCGTGCTCCGCGCCGTTGTCAGCGGCGACTTTATCAACGATGCCCGCACCGGTGCTCAGCCCGCCATCATGACTCGCCTCCTTGCCTCCTCCACGGAGACCGTGTGCTTTATCGGCACGGGATTGATGGCCTATTACAGCCTTCTTTGTATGTCCAAGACCCTTCCCATCTCCCGTGTGAAACTCTGCGATATTTCCGAGGAGGCCATGGATCGCTTCATTGCCCGTTTTCCCGACGCGCCCTTTACCTTTGTAAAGTGCAAGAGCAACGAGGAGGGCTGCCGCGATGCCGATGTGATCATTACCGTCACCAATGCCGATGCCGATCTGGTGGAGGAGCCTTGGGTGAAAAAGGGTGCCTTGGTCATGACTATGGGCTCCTTCCGCGAGGTTTCCTTTGACGTGGTGCGCAAGGCGGACCGCATCGCCGTGGATCAGGTGGGCCAATCCCTCCACCGCGGAAATTTGAAAGAACTTGCTGAAATGGGCGAGATCACGGAGGATTCCTTCGATCTGATCGTGCCCGAGGTGCTGGCAGGAAAATATTCGGTCAACCGCCTTCCCGACGAGCGAATCTATGCCCAGATCATCGGCACGGGCATGCTGGACGTAGCCTGCGCCGCCGTTGTTTTGGAAAAGCTCCGTGAGAGAGGGGAAGAGGCATTGCTTGCCGATATGTTGAAATGACCGATCCTATTTTTCGCACCAAGCTTCCCGAGGACGTAGCGGAGCGCATGATAGAGAGGATCCGCAGTCAGGAGTGGGGCGTGGGCATGAAGCTCCCCTCCGAGCCTGACCTTGCCATTTTTTTTGACGTGAGCCGTGCCACGGTGCGCGTGGCCGTCAAAAGCCTGGGGCGCATGGGCGTGCTTCGTTCCAAAAGCGGCTCCGGCACCTATGTGACGGAATCTGCCCCGTTGATCCTGGAAAAAAAGGAGCTGGCCATGGCCAGCGATTCCAAGGAGACCCTTTATTCGCTCATTCAGGCGCGCTTCTACATCGAACCGATCCTTGCCTCCTTAGCGGCAGAGAATGCCACTATGGAGGAATGCGCTGCCCTCTTTTCCGTGGTGGAGGAGATGGAGGCTCATCCCGACCGCCATTCTCTTATGGCTTACGGCTCTCGCTTTCATCAGCAGATCGCCTCTGCCGCTCACAATCAGGTTCTCTCCGATTTCTGCCGCTCCATTGCGGCACAGCTTCGCGGCCTGCGGGCGCTGGAGCATCTGACCGAAGAAATGTTCATCGACGGTATCGAGGAACACCGAGCCATCGCTCTTGCCATTGAGGACGGTAACCCCTCTCTTGCGGCAGAGACGATGCGCGCCCACCTGAAAAAGGACTACGGTCTCTATCTGGACCGTATCGAATAACAAAAAGCCCTTTGCTTTTACGCAAAGGGCTTATGCTTTTTATAGATGGGATCAGCTCAAAAGGAATACCGCAACGGCACCGATCCCGAGGCCGATCCACTGCAAAGGTCTGAGGCGCTCCTTAAAGAGAAGCACGGAGGCCAGCGTGGAAAGAGCAACGCCTCCGATGGCCAGCACAGGGTAGATAAAGCTGGTAGACAGCTTGGTCTGCGCCATGAGGATGAAGAATACGTTGGCAAGTGCGCAGCAGACACCGCTGGCAAGGCCGATATGCCAGTTTTCCTCCACCGTTTCCTTCCATTCGCTTTTGTCGTCCTTCAGGGAGAGCAGAACGGTGGCCACCAGCGCGAACAGCGCCGCAAAGAACATCAGCTGACTGCCGTGGCGATGATAAAATTCGATCTGCTGGGTGCGCTGAACGATGTTGCAGGCCGCGTTGGAGACCAAAAGCAGAAGCAGGAACAGGACCCAGATCACGGAGGTCTTTTTGGGCCCTCCGTTCTTGGGCTTGGGCTCCAAAAGGCAGAGCAACAGAGCAATGACGATCAGTACTATGCCTACGATCACCACGGGGGTAACGGGTTCTTTCCAGAAGAAAAAGCCCCAAACGGAAACCAGCACGAAGGCCACCTGCTTAAAGAAGGAGGTGACGGAGGCGGAGCCGTGCTTGATGCCGCCCGTCAGTCCCGTAAAGAACAGGGCAAGGCATATGCCGTATACGGCAGAATAAGACAAAACGTAGGGGTGAAAGGTGAAATCAAAAATGTAAAGAATGCCCCAGCAGATCGCATTGGATGCTGCGATCATGCAGTTGAACAGAGTGGAAACGTTCCTTTTCCCCGCCGTGTTCTTCTCATAGAACATGCCTGCCACGCTCATGGCGGCACTGAGCAGAACGGCAAGGATCAAATAAAAGTAAGACATAGCGATTCTCCTTTTTTTTCTGTGACGATTGTAGCATAAAGCAGGCCTGTTTTCAAGCCTTGCAATTTATTTTTTTGTGTGCTATACTGAAGCCGAAAAAGAAAGAGAGGAAATTCCATGACAAAGCTTTCGTTTCCTTACGGAAAAAACACCTTGGAATATGATTTTTCCGAAGAGCGCCTGCAGGGCGTTCTCCTTTCCCGTTTAGAAGAATATATCCCCGAAAAGGGAGAGCAGGAGTTGGTTTTGGAGGCGCTGGCCACCCCCATCGGCACACCGAGCCTTGCGGAGCTTTCCCGCGGCAAGAAAAAGGTAGTCCTTATCGCCAGTGACCATACCCGTCCCGTGCCCTCCCGTCTGATCGTGCCGCCTATGCTCTCCGAGATCCGGCGCGGCAACCCCGAGGCGGAGATCACCATTCTCGTGGCTACGGGCTGTCATCGCGGCACTACGAGGGAGGAGCTGGTCTCAAAATTCGGTGAGGAGCTGGTGGCAAAGGAAAGAATCGTGGTTCACGATTGTGATGACGAAGCCTCCCTTGCTCCCTTGGGGATCCTGCCCTCGGGCGGTCTGTGCCGCATCCACTCCCTCGCCCTGAAGGCGGATCTGCTTGTATCCGAGGGCTTTATCGAGCCCCATTTCTTCGCGGGCTTTTCCGGCGGCAGAAAAAGCGTCTTGCCGGGCATCTGTGCCAGAGAAACGGTGCTGGCCAATCACTGCTCGGAATTTATCGCCTCACCCCATGCCAAAACGGGCATTCTGGAGGGAAATCCCATCCACGAGGATATGCTCTGGGCCGCTAAAAAGGCAGGGCTTGCTTTCGTAGTCAACGTGGTGCTGAACGGCGAAAAAAAGGTGGTCTGTGCGGTAGCGGGTGACGTCGAGCAGGCTCACGCCGCGGGCTGTGAATTTCTGTCCGAAAGGTGTGTGGCTCATCCTGTTCCCGCCGATATCGTTATCTCCACCAACGGCGGCTATCCCTTGGATCAGAACGTCTATCAGGCCGTGAAAGGGATGACCGCTGCGGAAAGCACCGTAAAAAAGGACGGTGTCATCATCATGCTGGCCGAAAGCGGCGACGGTGTGGGAGGAGATCATTTCTTCCACCAGCTGGCTGACGAGCCCTCCATCGAAAAGACAATGGCGGGTTTTCTTGCCCGTTCCCGCGGCGAGACCATGCCCGATCAGTGGCAGACCCAGATCCTTCTGCGGGTGATGATGCACGCCCGCGTTATTTTCATCTCCTCCTTGGAGGATGACCTGATCCGCCAAATGCACATGACCCCCGCTCACAGCATCGGTGAGGCTTTGGCCTTGGCCAAGGAAATGCTGGGGAGGGAAGACCCCACCGTTACAGCCATTCCCGACGGCGTTGCCGTGGTGGTCAGAAAGTGAGTTTATATGAAGATCGTTTTAGCCATCGATTCCTTTAAAGGAAGTCTTTCTACGCTGGAGGCCGGCCATGCCGCCGCCCGCGGCATTTTGCGCGCCCTGCCCGATGCCGAAACGCTGGTCTGCCCTTTGGCCGACGGGGGAGAGGGCACGGTAGAGGCCATCCTTTCTGCTCTGAACGGCGAGAGAGTGGAGATTCCCGTCACGGGCCCCCTGGGCGACCCCGTCCTTGCTACCTACGGCTATATCGGAGAGCGCGGCCTTGCGGTGATGGAAATGAGCAGTGCCGCAGGCATCACCCTTGTTTCCCGCGAAAGGCTCGATCCTCTGAAGGCTACCACCTTCGGTGTGGGTGAAATGATCGCCCATGCCCTGTCTCAAGGCTGTCGCGAGATCCTCATGGGCATCGGCGGCAGTGCCACCAACGACGGCGGCGCAGGTATGCTGCAGGCACTGGGCTTTTCCCTCCTTGACGAAAGAGGAGAGGAGATCCCCCGCGGAGCCGCAGGCCTGGAGCGGCTTTCCGAGATCCGTGCGGATGGGGTGCATCCCGCTCTCGCCGCTTGTCGCTTCCGTATCGCCTGCGACGTGACAAATCCCCTTTGCGGCCCCACAGGCTGCAGTGCGGTCTTCGGTCCCCAAAAGGGTGCTACCGCGCTGACCGTTCCCCGCATGGACGCCGCTCTTCGGCGCTTTGCCGCCCTGACCCGCAGGATCCTTCCCGCCGCCGATGAAAATAAGGCGGGTGCAGGTGCCGCAGGCGGCCTCGGCTTTGCCCTCGCCTCCTACTTGGGCGCCACCTTGGAAAAGGGCGCTCCGCTGGTCTGCGAGGCCGTAGGCCTGGAGGAAAGGATCGCCACCGCCGATCTTGTGCTCACGGGCGAGGGAAGACTGGATTCTCAGTCCGCCATGGGTAAGGCCCCGGCGGGCGTTGCCGCCATCGCGAAGAAATACGGTCTGCCGGTTCTCGGCTTTTCGGGCTGTGTTACCGAGGATGCGGGGGTGCTGAACAGCCACGGCATCGATGCCTTTTTCCCTATTCTTCGCACTCCCTGCACCGTGGAGGAGGCCATGGAAAAGGATACCGCCGCCCGCAACCTGGAGGCCACCGTCGAGCAGGCCATGCGGCTGTGGCTTTGCGCTAAAGCATGAATTACCGCCATTTGAACGGCTATCTGAGGGAGAGATTCGGCAAAAAGATCTATAAGCTCTCTCTGTCTACTCCCTTTACCTGTCCCAATCGTGACGGCACCAAGGGCAGGGGAGGATGCATCTTTTGCTCTGCCTCCGGCAGTGGCAATTTCGCCGCCGAAAGCCGCTTTTCCGTAGCGGACCAGCTGAGGAGTGCCAAGGAACGGATCAAGAAAAAGCTTCCCCAAGAGGACTGTGGCTTCATTGCCTATTTCCAGTCCTTTACCTCCACCTACGGTCCCGTTTCCCTGCAGGAGAAGCTTTTTCGTGAGGCTATCGAAGATCCCGAGGTTGTGGCCCTGTCCGTTGCTACCCGTCCCGACTGTCTCCCGGAGGAGGTGCTGGATCTTCTGGAACGGCTCAGTCGCATCAAGCCCGTGTTCGTGGAGCTGGGTCTGCAGACCTCCTGCGAGAAAACGGCACAGCGCATCAACCGATGCTACGACAACGAGGAATTCACCCGTGCCGTAAACGCCCTTGCCGCGCGCGGCCTCGAGGTGGTGGTGCATCTGATCCTGGGACTTCCCGGTGAGGATCACGAAACGGAGATCTCTTCCTTGCGCTTTGTCACTTCTCATCCCGTGTCGGGTATAAAATTTCATCTTCTTCATGTACTGCGCGGCACGGCCTTGGCCGCAACGGATTACGTCCCCCTGACGCAGGAGGAATACGTTTTTCGGGTCACCGACCTTCTCCGCTACGTGCCGGAGAACGTGGTCATCCATCGTCTCACGGGCGACGGCGACAAAAAGGAATTGATCGCTCCCCTTTGGAGTGCCGATAAGAAGCGAGTGCTCAATGCCATCACCCGCCGCCTCAGAGAAACCGGCCTCCGCCAGGGCGAAGCCTTGGATTTATACATGCTAACGCGTGATGATATGCCAAGCCTGCGGCTTGGATAAAAAAAGAAGTACCTTTTGGTAGACAAAAGGTACTTCTTTTTTGGTGACCCGTACGGGAATCGAACCCATGTTACCGCCGTGAAAGGGCGGTGTCTTAACCGCTTGACCAACGGGCCGAATACCTTGTTATTATAGCGGGGCAGCGGTCGTTTGTCAAGAGGGAATGAAAAATTCATTCATTTTTCATATCATCGCCGTAGGCGCATATCATCAGCCGAAGGCTGCAAAAGCCCCATTTTGGGGCTTTTTTTCTTTCTCGGTGCATTTCGTGATTGACGGGGCGGCGTATTTTTGTTACAATGTTGGGAGAAAGAAAAGGTGAATTGATTGAAATATCAGCACTATTTGTTTGATTTTGACGGTACGCTGGTGGATTCCATGCCCGCCTACGCCGTTTCCATGAAGCGCATTCTGGATGAAAACGGCGTCTCCTACGGGGAGGATCTTATTGCCACCATTACGCCACTTGGCACCATCGGTGCCGCAAAGTATTTTCAAAAGCTGGGGCTTGCTCTCTCGCTGGAGGAGATCTTCGAGCTGATGAAGCGCTATCTGTGTGAAGCGTATTTTTATTACATTCCCGCCAAGGATAAGGTGAAGGAGACCCTTTTAAGGCTTAAGGAGCAGGGTGCCACCCTCCGCGTGCTCACTGCCAGCCCTCATATCACGCTGGATCCGTGCCTGAAGCGTTTGGGCCTTTACGATCTTTTTGAAAACGTCTGGTCCTGTGATGATTTCGGCCTGGAAAAGAACGATCCCGCCATTTACCTTGCCGCCGCGGAAAGAATGGGCTTGCCTTGCAGTGACATCCTTTTTGTGGATGATAATCTGGGTGCTTGCACCACCGCCGTTTCCGCTGGGCTTCAGGTCTGCGGCGTGTACGATGTGACCTCAGCGGGTGACAGGGAGCAGATGCGCGGGATATGCCACCACTATGCGGAGGATCTGTCCGCACTTCTTTCCCTTTGAGCTTTTTTACCAATGCATTTCATACAATGATTTTTGAAATATGAATGAAGGAGTTACCATGAGCAAAAAAGTAATCATCGCTTCCGACAGCACCTGCGACCTCAGCCCCGAGCTGATCGAGCATTACGGCATTCGCATCATTCCTCTGGGTGTGACCCTTTCCGACAAATCCTATAAGGATGGCGTGGATATGGATCCCGATACCATCTACCGCCACTACGAGGAAACGGGCGAGCTCCCCAAGACCGCCGCCATCAATATCGACGAGGCGATGGCTTTTATCGCATCCCTCAAGGAGGAGGGAGAGGGTGTGGTATTCTTTACCATCAGCAGTGACATGTCCTCCACCTTCCAGAACGCCCGCCTTGCCGCAGGAGGCTTTGAGGATGTGCACGTGGTGGACAGCCGCAATCTTTCCACCGGTATCGGCCTTCAGGTGCTTCGTGCCGCAAGGCTTGCCGAGGAAGGAAAGTCTGCCGCCGAGATCGCCACGGAGTGCGAGGCGCTTTGCGACCGCGTGGATGCCTCTTTCGTGGTGGACGATCTGGAATTTTTGCACAAGGGCGGCCGTTGCTCCGCGCTGGCGGCCTTCGGTGCCAATCTTCTCCAGCTGAAGCCCTGCATCGTGGTCAAGGGCGGTAAGATGGGTGTAGATAAGAAATACCGCGGCAAATACGGCATGATCCTTCCCAAGTATATTGCGGAGCGCCTCGGCGACGGCAGTGACGTGGAGGGCGATACCGTGTTCGTTACTCATGCGGGCTGTGACGAGGCCATCGTTAACGCTTGCGTGGAAAAGGTGAAGAGCCTCGGCTATTTTAAGGAGATCCACGTGACCCGTGCAGGCTGCACCATCTCCTCCCATTGCGGCAGAAACACCCTGGGTGTTCTCTTTATCCGTAAGAATCCCATCATCTGAGATCTATGCGCAATCAAAAACTGAAGGGGAATCTCCTTCTTCTTTTCACCGCCGTCGTTTGGGGAGCTTCTTTTATTGCTCAAAGCAAGGGCGTGGAGCAGGTCTCTCCCGTTGCCTTTATCGGCATCCGCAGTCTCCTTGGCAGTGCCGTGCTTCTCCCTGTGATCCTTTTTTTGGATCGCAGAAGAAAAAAGAAGGGCAGGGAGGTGATGGGCTGGAATAAGCCCCTGTGGCTGGGCGGCATCCTCTGCGGTCTCTTCCTCTGTGCCGCTACCACCCTGCAGACCATGGGCATGGTGGAAACAAGCCCCGGAAAGGCGGGCTTTATCACCGCCCTTTATATGGTCATCATCCCCCTTTGTCAGATCTTTCGAGGCCGTAAGCCATCCTCGGCTGTCCTTGTTTCCGTTCTTTTGGCGGTGGGAGGCATGTATTTGATGTGCATCGGCGGAAGCTTTACCTTAAACCGCGGCGATCTTCTCATCTTTGCCTGTGCCTTTTTCTTTGCGGGACATATTCTGGTCATCGATCATTTTTCTCCCATGGTGGACGGCATCAAGCTTTCCTGCGTTCAGTTTTTTGTCTGCGGCCTGATCAATACCTGCTGGATGCTTCTCTTTGAGGAGGTCACACTCGGGCCCATCCTTCAAAGCTGGATGTCCATCGGCTACGCCGGCGTTTTCTCCTGCGGTGTGGCCTATACTCTGCAGATCGTGGGACAAAAATACACCGATCCCACCTCCGCCTCCATCATTATGAGTCTGGAGTCGGTCTTTGCCACCCTGTTTACGGTGCTTTGCGTGGCCTTGGGCTGGGATCTGACGGGTGGTCAGCTTACTCTGAAGGAGCTTTGCGGCTGCGCCCTCATGTTCGGCGCCATTCTATTGGTACAACTGCCCGATCTTCGGCAGAAAAAGAATACTTAAAACGATTTTTGGAGGTTTATCATGAATCCTTACATCGGTCATACGTCTCAACTTTACGGCGTAGAGGAGCACCGCCTGGTGGGCGGCAAGGGCGACGGTATGCGCCTCTTTCAGGTCAGAAACGGTGCAGGTCTTGAGTTCACCGTCTCTGCCGACAGAGCCTGCGATCTGTCCCGCCTCAGCTTCGACGGCGTCAATTTCGGCTATTTCGGCCCCACGGGCTACGTTGCCCCCGCTTATTACGATAAGGAGGGCGCAGGCTTCTTAAAGAGCTTTACCGCAGGCTTTTTGACCACCTGCGGCCTGTTCAGCTTCGGCGAGCCCTGCGAGGACGGCGGGGATACCCTTGGCCTTCACGGCACCATTTCTCAGGTTCCCGCAGAGCAGGTCAGCTGGTGGGAAAAGGACGGCGTCATCCATATCAAGGCTCTCATCCGCGATACCATGACCCTTTCCTATGAAATGCTTCTGGAGCGCGAATACCTGGTTCCCGTGGGTGGCAACACCATGACCATCGTGGACCGTGTTACCAACCTTGGTCCCGCCGAGGTTCCCTATCAGATCCTCTATCACTTCAACGTGGGCTACCCCCTTCTCAGCGAAAAGGCAAAGCTGACCGTTCCCACGGAAAAGGTCACTCCTCAGAATCAGCACGCTGCCGATCATATCGCTACTTGGCAGACCATCGAGCCCCCCACGAAGGGCTACGAGGAAATGTGCTTCTATCATACCATGTCCGGTCGCGCCAAGGTCACCCTTTTCAATCCCGACGTGCAGAAGGGCTTCACCATGGAGTATGATACCGAGGCCCTGCCTTGCTTTACTCAGTGGAAGATGATGGGCGAGCGCGATTACGTCATGGGCGTAGAGCCCGGCAACGGCACTCCCGACGGCAGAAAGGTCATGCGCGAAAGAGGCATGCTGAAGTTCCTGCAGCCCGGCGAAAGCGCGGAGCAGAGCATCACCTTCACCTTCCTGAGAGAGGAATAAGGATGACCTACGCTTTAAAGAATTGCCGCAACGGGGAAGAGGCCTGCTATCCCACTACCGTTACCGTGGAGGACCTGGGTAAGAGCCTGCGCTTCACCTTCACGGGGGAGCATTCCTCCTACTATTGCCCCCATCCCGGCTACAACGGCGTCCATTCCGACGGCGATATTTTCGAGATCCTCATCGGTACCGATTCCCAGAGAAAAAGCTATTACGAGATCCGGGTCAGCCCCGAAAGCGACTTTTTCCTGGCCCGTATGGAGTATGGCGGAGCCGATGAAAACGGGATCCCCCGATTAACGCCCCATTTTGTGGAAAACTGCTTCCTGCGGGGCGGCGCCGTCAAAACGGAAACGGGCTTTACCGCCACCGTGGAATTTAATAAAAAGGACGTATTTACGGGCGAGGGCGAGCTGTATTTTAATTGCTACCGCATCGAAACGGACGGCGGCGAGATGGACAAGCATCTCTTCGCACTGTTTCCCACCATGCGCCCCAAATTTCACGCTCCCGAGCACTACCGCTTCCTCAAGGATTACGCCACAAAAAAATAAACGAAGAAGAAAGCCGCAGGGCTTTCTTTTTCTTAAAAAAAATCACCAAAAAGAGTCTCCTATTTTTTTATTCTTCGTCTTATTTGCCGTTGACGGATGAAGGAAAAAGGGAGTATAATGTGTCAGACTGGTGTGGTTTGCAAAAAATAACAGAATAAAGAAGGTGTCTCTTTTGAATACATTACTTTCCGTCTCCATTGCACTTCTTGCAGGCCTTTTAATGACACGCCTTTTTAAGCCCTTAAAGCTGCCCGCTGTTACCGCCTATCTCATTGCGGGCGTGTTCATCGGCCCCTATTGTTTGGGCGCTCTCGGCATTGAAGGCCTTGGCTTTGCCTCCTTCGGCTCCGTGGAGAGCCTCGGTCTCATTTCCGAGGTTGCACTGGGCTTTATCGCCTTCTCCATCGGAAACGAATTTCGCCTGAACGATCTGAAGAAAACGGGTAAGCAGGCCCTTGTGATCGGTGTTCTGCAGGCCGTGGTGGCCATGCTTCTGGTGGATGCCGCCCTCGTGGGACTGCATTTTCTCATTCCCGATAAGCTTTCTCTGCCTCAGGCGCTGACCTTGGGTGCCATTGCCACTGCGACCGCCCCCGCCGCCACCCTCATGGTGGTGCGCCAGTATAAGGCGGACGGTCCCCTCACCCGTCTTCTTCTGCCCATCGTGGCACTGGACGACGCCGTGGGTCTCGTGGCCTTTGCCGTGTCCTTCGGTATTGCCAAGACTTTGGTCAGCGGCTCCGTGGATCTGATCTCCATTTTGGTCAATCCTTTCATCGAGATCCTCCTTTCTTTGGTTCTGGGCGCTGTGGCAGGCTGGGTGCTTACTCAGCTGGAAAAGCTCTTCAACTCCAATACCAACCGCCTTAACCTTACCATTGGTGTGGTCTTTCTCACTGCGTCCCTTTCTATGCTGGACTTTACCGTGGGTCCCGTCCACGTGCATTTTTCCTCTCTTCTCACCTGCATGATGCTGGGCACGGTGTTCTGTAACCTCTGCCCCCTGTCCGAGGATCTGATGGGTGCCACCGATAAGTGGACCAGTCCGCTGTTCGCTCTGTTCTTCGTTATCAGCGGCGCCGAGCTGGAGCTTGGCGTATTCACCGATCTTGCCATCGTGGGCATCGGCGTGATCTATATCCTGTCCCGCTCCGCGGGCAAGTATTTCGGTGCCTTCGGCAGCGCCAAGCTTACCCGATGCGACGGCAAGATCTGTAAGTACCTCGGCATCACTCTGCTTCCTCAGGCGGGTGTTGCGCTGGGGATGTGTACCACCGCCATGCAGCTGGGTGAGCAGGGAGCCCTCATTCGTAATATCACCCTTTTCGCCGTACTGATCTACGAGCTTTGCGGCCCCATCTTCACTCGCATGGCACTGACCGCCGCAGGGGAGATCCGTCCCATGTCCGACGAGGTGAAGAACCGCCGTCACCATAAGCTTTCTGCCCTGAATCAAAAAACGGACGATACCCACTAAATTCTAATCAGAGAGAAGGGATCCTATGGAGCTTTGCATTTCTCTTTTGCAGATCCCTCGCGGGGACAGCCCGGAGGAAGCTATGCAGTTGGGCGAGGCGGCCTGTCGCAAGGCGCGTGCCGCAGGTGCTGACCTTGCTCTTTTCCCCGAAATGTTCAGCACGGGCTACTGTATCCCGCAGGAAAAGAAAGCTCTCCGCGCCGCCGCCATCGGAAGAGATCACCCCTTCCTGAGGCACTTTGCGGATCTTGCAAAGGAGCTTTCCATGGCCATTGCCGTCACCTTTCTGGAGGCCTTCGAGCCTGCCCCCCGCAACAGCGTGATGCTGTTTGACCGAAAGGGCAGGGAGGTGCTTTGTTATGCCAAGGTGCACACCTGCGACTTTGGAGACGAGCGCGTGCTCACCCCCGGCGATGAGCTTCCCGTGGCAGAGCTTGACCTCGGCAAAGGCTCCGTTCGTGTGGGCTGTATGATCTGCTACGATCGGGAATTTCCCGAAACGGCGCGCCTTCTCATGCTGAAGGGAGCCGAGGTGATCCTGGTGCCCAATGCTTGCCCCATGGAGATCAACCGTCTTTCCCAGCTACGCGCCCGCGCCTTTGAAAATATGCTGGCCGTTGCCACCTGTAACTACCCCGCTGTCGTTCCCGATTGCAACGGCGGCTCCTCCGTCTTTGACGGTATCGTGTATCTGCCCCATCTGTCGGGCAGTCGAGATACCTGCCTTGGTATGGCCTCGGAAGAGGAGGAGATCCTTACCGTCTCCCTTCCCATGGATACCCTGCGTGAGTACCGCGAAAGTGAGGTCCACGGCAATGCCTATCGCCGCCCGTCACTGTACGGTGCCTTGACGGAGGAACGGGTGGAAGCCCCCTTTCTGCGCCCCGATCGGAGAAAATAAGCGTGTGGGACGATATTTTCGAAATTCTCTTCGAGCTGTTCGGTGAGCTCTATTGCGAACTGCTGGACGGCTGGCTCCGCCGCACGGGAAGAAGGGGAGGCCGCGTCTTGCTCGGTGCGATCAAGGTCTTTTCCGTTTTGATGCTCGTTGCCCTGGTGCTGGGCGTTCTCATGCTATTTGATGAGACCCTTTCCCTCGTTGGCACGGTCCTTTCCGCCTTGGGCGGGCTCTACGTGCTGACTACCCTGATCCTCGCCCTTGTGATGAAAAAATAAATCCAGAGAAGGTGTCTTTTGATGAATTCCTTTTATTTGAAGCCTAAATTTCTTTCTACCCTCCGCGGCTATACCGCCTCTGCCCTTGGCAAGGACGTGATCGCAGGCATCATCGTGGCCATCATCGCCCTGCCCCTGTCCATTGCTCTGGCACTGGCCAGCGGCGTAGAGCCTGCCGCGGGCGTTTATACCGCTATCATTGCGGGCTTTGTGGTGTCGCTTCTGGGCGGTAGCCGCGTGCAGATCGCAGGCCCCACCGCCGCCTTCGCTGCCATCGTAGCGGGCGTGGTGGCCACCCAAGGCATGTCGGGGCTGATCCTTGCCACCCTCATTGCGGGTATCATCCTGATCCTCATGGGCGTTTTGAAGCTGGGCGGTCTCATCCGCTTTATTCCCACCACCATCACCGTGGGCTTTACCGCGGGCATCGCCGTCACCATTCTGGCAGGTCAGCTGAAGGACTTTTTCGGCCTCCGGTACGCCGAAGGCCTCCGCCCCGTGGAGACGCTGGAAAAGCTGGAGGCAAACGTGGCCTCCATCGGTACCTTCTCTTGGCAGGCTCTTCTGGTCGGTGTGGTTTGCCTTGCCATCCTCATCATCTATCCCAAGTTTGAAAAGCGCGTGCCCCCCTCCCTCATTGCCGTGGTGGTGGGCGCCCTTATGGTGAAATTCATCCCCGGTCTGGATGCGGGTGTCTTTACCATCGGCGAGCTTTATGAGATCCCCCGCGGTCTGCCCCCCTTTACCCTGGGAAGCGTCAACTTTGATCTTGATTCCATCCTTGCCGTCCTGCCCGATGCCGTCACCATTTCCCTCCTTGCCGCCATTGAGTCTCTGCTCTCCTGCGTGGTGGCCGACGGCATGGTCAATTCCAAGCACAATCCCAATGCAGAGCTGGTAGCGCAGGGCGCGGGCAATATGCTCTCCGTCATGTTCGGCGGCATCCCCGCCACCGGCGCCATCGCCCGCACCGCCGCCAATGCCAAAAACGGCGGCCGCACTCCCGTGGCGGGTATGGTCCATGCCTTGGTTCTCCTTTTAGTGCTTTTGGTGCTCATGCCCCTTGCCAAAATGATCCCCATGCCCACCATCGCCGCCATCCTCTTCATGGTGGCCTATAACATGAGTGAGTGGAAAAAATTCGTCTCCCTGTGTAAAACGGAAAAGTGGATGGGTATCCTCGTTCTGGTGCTCACCTTCCTTCTCACCGTCATTTTCGACTTGGTGGTGGCCATCGTGGCAGGCCTTGCCGTCCACTACCTCTTCGTCCTCATCCTCTTCCTTAAAAAGAAAAAGGCATAAAAATTATGCTTTTGATAGGAACACTTGCGATCTTCGCGGAGATTCTTCCTTGACCGTATTCCAATAGGTATGGATTAAAAGTTGCGGTCTATTTGCAAAGAAAGCTATAAAAATTCCAATCGGAGGCTTGAAGCCTTCATCCAAAGAAAAGAAAAAGAGCCCGATTGGGCTCTTTTTTTCTCTGCATCAAAAAATCGGCTGCAACTTCGTCAAAGTTCAAAAATAGCTCGGTTATTTACGAAAAGTAAACGCCCTCGCCATTTTCTGCTTTTCCTCGTTTCGCTCGATTTTTTGAAGCAGATGGATTGTCTGAACTAACATCCGCATCCCTTGTCAAATTCGGGATTGAAGGCGTAGAAGTTCTTTTTGTCAAGCTTGTCCTGGGCAATACGCAGGGCATCACCGTTCTTACCAAATCAAAAAGATGCCCAAAAAGTTTGGTAAAACAGGAAGAGAGAAGGGATGATTTTTCTTTACAACAAAAAAATACAGTGCTATAATTAGATTGTCGAATAAATAATATTGAGGAGTTGTGAGTATGTTTGATTTAGCGGAAAGAATCAAAGTTGCACGACAAATAAAAGACATTACACAGCAGGAGTTTTCCGATTTGCTAGGAGTGTGCAGAAGTACTGTTGCTAACTATGAACTTGGCAGAAGAAGCCCTTCGGTAGAAGAAATTGTAAAGATTTCCGAGGTGCTTGATGTTGATGTTGATTTTCTTTTGGGCGTTGAATCCAAAAAAAGAAAAGGGCAGGGGGTAATATATGTACTTAAGAATCCATCTTTTCCTGATTATGTGAAAATCGGTTATGCAGATAATATTGAAACCCGTTTACAACAACTCAATAATAGCGAATGCACGCCCTTTGCTTTTCGTGTTTATGCAACGTATGAAGTGGATTCTCGTCTTTCGGATTTGAAAATTCATTCTATTATTGACAAATTAAACCCCAATCTTCGTTCTATTGATAACTGCAATGGTAAGAAACGAGTTCGTGAGTTTTATGCAATGTCGGCAGAAGATGCATATTCATTGTTAGAGGCAATTGCGGAAATTCATAATCGTACGGATAGATTGAAAAAGTGGGAACTTAGCGAAAAGGAATTAGTTGCTGAGGAGACTGCAAAAGAGATAAGCTTAGAAAAGAGGGATAGAAGTACTAATTTTTCTTTTGCGGATTATAATATTCCGATAGGGGGGATTTTGGTCTATATTGATGACCCCAATGTTATTTGTACTGTCGCGGATGATAGAAGAATTGAATACCGCGGAGAAACAATGTATATTACTCCTTTTGTGAAAATGATTAGTGGAAAAGAGTATATCACAAGAGGCCCTGGATACCTTGCGGATCATTTTACTTTTAACGGTGATTTGTTGAGACATTATTTTGAAAAAAAGAGCAAATAAAAAAGAGCCCGATTGGGCTCTTTTTTAGTGGTTGCAGCCGCCGTTCGGGCAGATTTTATCAAAACTGGGATTGAAGGCGTAGAAGTTCTTTTCGTCAAGCTTATCCTGAGCAATGCGCAGGGCATCACCGAAGCGCTGATAATGCACCAGCTCTCTGGCGCGCAGATAGCGAATGGGATCCTGCACGTCGGGATCGTCCACCAGCCGCAGAATATTGTCGTAGGTGACTCTTGCCTTTTGCTCTGCGGCCAAGTCCTCGTTCAGGTCGGCCAGAAGATCGCCCTTCACGCCGATATACTTCATGTCACAGGGGACGCCGGCGGCAGAAGCGGGATAGAGGCCTGCGGTGTGATCCACGAAATACTGATCCATGCCTGCCGCGCGGATCTCCTCGGGAGAAAGTCCCTTGGTCAGCTGATACAGGATCGCTGCCACCATCTCCAGATGGGCCAGCTCCTCCACGGCCACGTCGGTCAGGATACCTACGATCTGGCCGTAAGGCACGGTGTAGCGCTGATGGAGATAGCGCATGGCCGCGGCCAGCTCACCGTCGGGGCCGCCCAGCTGGCTGATGATGATCTTGGCAAATTTTGCATTGGGATTTTTGATCTTGACGGGATATTGAAGCTTTTTCTCATATAAAAACATATCAGTTTGCCTCCTTTTCCCAAGGCCAGGGGCCGTTGACCCACTGCCAGCTGTCGCAATCGGCACTGCTGTAAATGGTCAGAGGACCGTAAAGCTCCTCGTACTTTTCCTTGAGCTTTTTTACAGCACACTTATGCTCACGATAATATGCCAGCGCCTTTTCGCAGTTGGGATGTGCATCCAGATAAAGGGCGGCCTCGTAGACGGCGAAATCCTCCGCCTGAATTTCCTTTAACAGCTCGTTACCGTACAGCATCATTTCCTCCCGTAAGCCAGAAAAGGCTTGTTCAGCTCCTGGAAGACCGTGCCGCGGCAAAGGCCCTCCTTGGGATCGTAAAGGGAAGAGAAGTGCTGCTTCTCGGAATAGACCATGGCAAGGCTCCGATGGTCGTGGTCGCAGTCGACCTCGCGTTCACAGTCGTTGTCTCTGCTTCTGTCCGCGCCGGAGCTCTGCTCACAGCCGCAATCGGTGCTTCTCTGCAGGGGACAGGAAAGTGCCTGACCGCCGCAGGAGCCCCGACACAGGCTTCTTGCTACGGAAGGGCCGCCGCATCGGCCGCAACTGCCGCATTCGTTCCAGGCTCTTGCGCGAAAGGCACCGCAGGAGGAGTCGCATTCATTCCAGGGTCTGGCACGGAAGGCACTGCAAAGACCGCATCCGTTTCTTGCCTGAGAGGAACAGCTGTTGCATCCGCTTCTTGCCTGTGCGGAGCAGGAGGAACCGTATTGGGAAACGCCGCAGCTGCCGTTGCCGACACCACAGCGGGAATTCTGTTTCATCGTGTTCATTCTCCTTCGTTTCGTTTTTTTACCCTCCTGTGGGAGGGCTCAAGGTCAGTATATGGCAGGGGCTCCGCAGGGTGAAAGCCTCCTTTTCTGTGCGTATGAAAAGGAGAGCGAGTCCGGCGCTTTTGTTGCCGCCATTCCTCCGTTTTTTTCTTTTTTTTCCATAAAAGAAAAATCAGCCTAAGATCACGTCCAGCAGCATCATCACCACGAAGCCGCAGAAAAGGGCAATGCTGCCCGCCTCTTTATTCTGACTGCGGTAGGAAGGGATCAGCTCTTCCGCTACCACGAAGGTCATGGCCCCTGCGGAAAAGGCCAGTACGAAGGGAAGAAGAGGGGCGGCAAGCCCTGTAAACGCGAGGGCGAACAATGCCCCGACGGGCTCTACCACACCGGATAGAAAGCCCGGCAAAAATGCCTTGGGAGGGCTTTTTCCAAGAGCGCGCAGTGGCAGGGAGATCACGGCTCCCTCGGGAAAATTCTGCAAGGCAATGCCTATGGCCAGTGCCAGCGCTGCTCCGCCGCCGCTCCCTGTGGGAGAGGAAAGGAATTCCGCCAAAACTACTCCTACTGCCATCCCCTCGGGCAGGTTGTGCAGTGTTACGGATAGGATCAGGGAAAGGGCAGGGATCCGTGAACGGTCGACACGCCCGCGCCTTGCGATCAGTCCGTCTCCCCACAGGAAGACAAGCCCACCCAAAAGAAATCCCAGCCCCACGGTGAGAGGGTGCTCGGCTCGCTCCAGCGCAGGCAACAGCAGGCTCCAGACCGAGGCCGCACCCATGACGCCCGCGGCAAAGCCCATGAGGGCGCCCGTCAGCCTCGGAGAGGGAAGGGAACGAAGAAAAAATACAGCGGCGGCGCCGAGGCTTGTTCCCAAAAAGGGAAGAAAGATAGCCGCCACGCAAAGAAAAATAGCATTCATATTACACCTCAAAGGATCGGATGATTGGCAGTTCATGCTACTATATTCCGCCTGAGGCACGCCCGTTCTCCTCAAAAGGCTCGGTTTCTTGGATGTTTTTTACAAAAAATCAAGAAAAAATGGCAAAAAGAAGAACAAAATGTGAAGAAAGGCATTGCAATTTGTGAAAATCCGTGCTAAAATATATAAGCAAAGACAATTTGTGCTTTTAATTTTGATTATTTTTTTTGGAGGATTTACCATGAACAAGACCGAACTTATTGCAGCTGTTGCTGCAGAAGCAGAAGTTTCCAAGAAGGAAGCTGCTGCCGTTATTGAAGCTACCATCGCTGCTGTTACCAAGGCTCTGAAGAAGGGCGAAAAGGTTCAGCTGATCGGCTTCGGTACCTTTGAGACTCGCGCTCGCGAAGCTCGTCAGGGCAAGAATCCCCGCACCGGTGAGGCTATCAAGATCGCCGCTTGCAAGGTTCCCGCTTTCAAGGCAGGCGCTGCTCTGAAGGAAGAAGTTAACAAATAAGTTAAGCCAAAAGAACAGGGATCCCTTGGGATCCCTGTTTTCTGTCTCAAATTATGAGTGTGAAGGGGCGATAATCTTATGAGTTCCAAGAAAAAGAAAATATCGGCGGAAAAGTTTACCCGTGCTACCATCGTTCTGTTTTTCGACGTTCTGGTGATCCTTCTGGCCTATTTTGCGGCCATGTTCATTCAGGCGGATTTTGAATATTCCGGTATTACCTCGTTTCAGAGGACGGCATATGCCACCTCCATGCCCTTCTGGATCATTCAGACGGTTGCCGTGTTCTTTATTTTCCGTCTGTACGACAGCCTTTGGAGCTACGTCGGTGCCAGCGAGCTGCGCAATATGATCTTTGCACACCTTACCCTGATCCCGTTGTACGTGCTCAGTGCCTGGCTATTAAAGCTCCAGATGTCCTATATGTCCCCCGGCTACTACATTATGGGCTACGTGCTCGGCTTCTTCGGCACCACCGCCGTCCGCTTCGCCTATCGCTTTTTGCGCTCGCTGACGCCTTTCGGAAGGCGTTCTCACGACGGTAAACAGGAAAACGTCATGGTGGTTGGCGCCGGCTCCGCCGCGCGCGCCATTATCCGTGAAATGAAGGATTCCCGCAGTACTCGCATAAGGGTGCGCTGCGCCATTGACGATAATCCTGCCAAGCACGGCAGACTCATTGAGGGCGTGGAGATCGTGGGCGACCGCTTTGATATTATCAAGGCCGCAGGAAAATTCGATATCACAAAGATCGTTTTCGCCATTCCCAGCTGTCCCATTGCCGACCGTCGGGATATCCTGAATATTTGTAAGGAAACGGGCTGTCGACTGATGATCCTTTCCAATGTCGATCGGCTTGTGGAGGGCGAGAGCCGTACAGGTCAGCTCCGCCAGGTGGAGATCACTGACCTATTGGGCCGTCAGCAGCTGGACGTGGATAACCGCGCCCTTTTTGCCGAGCTGAAAAAAAAGATCGTGCTGGTCACGGGCGGCGGCGGCTCCATCGGCAGTGAGCTTTGCCGCCAGATCGCCGATGCAGGAGTCAAGCAGCTCATCGTTTTTGATATTTACGAAAATTCCGCCTACGAGATCCAGCAGGAGCTTTGCCGCAATCATCCCGAGCTTGACGTGAAGGTGCTCATCGGCTCCGTGCGCAATACCGCCAGGATCGAATCGGTCATGCAGCAATACCGTCCCGACCTGGTATTTCACGCCGCCGCCCATAAGCACGTGCCCCTTATGGAGGACAGCCCCTGCGAGGCCATCAAAAACAACGTATTCGGCACGCTGAAGACTGCCGTGGCCGCCGAGAAGGCAGGCGTTGAAAAATTCGTTCTCGTCTCCACCGATAAGGCCGTCAACCCCACCAATATCATGGGTGCCTCCAAGCGCCTTTGCGAAATGGTGGTGCAGATGATGGATCGCAAAAAGAGCCGCACTCGCTTTGTGGCTGTCCGCTTCGGCAACGTTTTGGGCAGTAACGGCAGTGTGATCCCCCTCTTTAAGAAGCAGATCGAGGCCGGCGGCCCCGTTACCATTACCGACAAGCGCATCATCCGCTACTTTATGACCATCACCGAGGCCGTGTCTCTCGTATTGCAGGCGGCCTACAGCGCCAAAGGCGGAGAGATCTTCGTCCTGGATATGGGCGAGCCGGTGAAGATCGACGATATGGCCCGCAATCTGATCCGCCTCTCCGGTCTCCGTCCCGACGTGGATATCAAGATCGAATACGTAGGTCTCCGCCCCGGCGAAAAGCTCTACGAGGAGCTTCTCATGGCCGAGGAGGGCATGACGGAAACGGATAATAAGCTCATCCACATCGGAAAGCCCATCGAGATGAACGACAAAAATTTCATGGCTCAGCTGAAGGAGCTGGAAAAGGCTGTGAAAAACGAAACCGATGACGTGCGCCGTCTTGTTTCGGAAATGGTACCCACCTACAAGTATCAAGAATAAAAAAGAAAAGCAGGCTTGCCTGCTTTTCTTTTTGCCTTAATAGACGGATTCCGGTGTGACCATGTCCCAATATTCGGAGTATTCTACCTTGATATCCTTTCCCTTTTCCCGATACAGGCGGTAGAAAACGTCGTCGTAAGCACCGGAATGCCATTCGTTATAGGAATCGGTATAGCCGAACAGTGCCGTGTCGCGGTTCTCCAGCATCCTTACCTCCCGCATCTCCACGCGGCGGATCAGGTACAGTCCCGTCTCTCCCGCCGTGGGCTCGGACACCTCGCCGACCGCCAGTGCGCGGCTCGTCTCATACAGAACGTCCTCCGCCTGACCCTCGGTGATGTAATAACCGTCGGGATAATCGCCCATGCGCTCGTCCTTACCGTATTTCAGCACCAGCTCCCAGAAATCCTCCCCTGCAGAGAGCTTATCCTGCACGGCCTTGATCTCTGCCATCGTCTTTTCGTGGGAGGTCCTGTTCTCGCCCTCGGCGTAGGGGATAAAGATCTGCTGCACCGCCAGATAGTGCTGACGGTAATATTCCAGGAATTCCTCGTCGGTAAAGGCGGCCGCGCCACCCTCGCCGAAGAGCGTGTTAAAGAGCTTTTTGTAAAGGGCGGCGTATTCCATCATGGAGCGATAAAGCCCCTCGGTCATGTAAGATTTTTCGAGCTCCGCCGCAACCGCCTCATCGCCGCCGCTCAGCTCTGCGATCTGGTCCAGCTGCTCCTGCACGGCCTTCCTTTCGTCCTCGCTCAGAGAGACCTTGTGCTCCGCGGCCAGCTGACGGACGGAATACACGTCCAGCAGGACCTGCAGGATCTCCTGCTTTAAGGTCTCGTTTGCCCCGTCCTTCTTGAAGTGGTCGGGATCTTCCTTCAGATAAGAGTCGCGGTAATTCAGGTAATAATAGCGAAATTCCGTAAAGGATACGGTTTTTCCGTCAAAGCTGAGAAAATTCTCGGGGAACAGATCTCCCTCGCTTAAACGGAGCCCCCCCGCACGTCCGGGATCGATGCTTTCTTCCTTCGCTGAGCAGGCGCACAGGGAGAGAAGGGTAAGCAGAGCCAAAAGAAATGCAACGGTTCTTTTCATATCATACCATGCCTTTTTTATTACTTTATTTCTATGATAACGGGTAATTGTGAAGGAATAATGAAATCCGAGAAAAAATTGTGTGCGGTCGGAAAAAGGCTTTTGTCAGCTTTTGACAAAAGAAGAAGCTTTTGCACAAAGCGTGACAGTACTTGATTTTTTTTGACCGCTGTGATAGAATGGGCTGGAATACGAAAGAAAGGGGGGAGATATGCCTTGGAGGATAAGAACGAAAAAAAAACTCGAGAAGAGGGACACCACGTTCGTCGCCGTGCCGTCAGAGAGCCCGGCAAGATCTCGACCGGAACGGAAAAGCCGGCCTTTGAAAAGGAAAAGGATCTGTTCCGCCGCCGCAGTCTCCGCCGTCATTATGCCGCCTTCCGTCGCGGCGGTCTTGGTATTACGGACTCTCTGTTCAATGCCTTTTATATCATCCTGACGGAGCGCAGTCTTGAAAAAGAGCAAAAGCGTGCAGAAAAGAGTGGAAAAGCCGCCGCTGCCGAAATGAATCTCATGGAGCATCACGCAGGAGGACTTCGCTTCCTGTCCTCCGTTCTGGTGAGATTCAGAGGCTTCTTTTCCGCCGTTGCCAATTTCTTTCTCGCTCCCTGGAAGGGAAAGCGAGAGGGAAGCCGTACCCACCGCAACATGTGGTGGTTTTTAAAACAGAATCTGGCCTATCTGGTCGTTTTTCTCTTAACGGTGGCTGCAGGCATTTATGCCTACGCCACTCTGTCAGTGCCTGTGGTGCTTCGCGCGGAGATCGGCGGTAAGCCCCTGGGCGTGGTGGAAAGCGTCAACGTGGTGGACAGTGCCATCAACGAGCTGGAGGACAATGTAGAGCGCATCCTCGGCAAGAGCTTTCACTTCCCCCATGAGATCCGTTATACCTTCGTGCGCCAGCGGGAGGATACCCTGACGCCAAAGGCTGAGATCAGCGATGCCCTGTACGGCTATGTGCAGGATTCCATCACCACTGCCGCAGGTCTCTACGTGGACGACGTCCTCGTGGCCATTTGCGAAAGTGAGGAGGCCATCCGCGAACGGCTGGATTATTTTATTGCCGCTTCGGGAAAGGGCCTGGAATCGGGCATTTTCAATGAGATCAGCATCGTCACGCAGGCCTATCCCACCGATAAGGTGGTCTCTACCGATACCCTTGCCATCATGCTGCAGGAAATGAGCATTCCCCTGGAAGACAGAAAGAAGGATCCCGATCCCGATATCTCCGTTATTCCGGGTCTGCCTTCCGTTCCGGAGAAGGATGAAGAGGAGGAGACGGTGCCTGCCATGGTGCTCATCGCAGATACGCAGTATCTGTCTCAGACCTCCAATACTCCTCTGTCCAATCAGCCGCAGTCCTACGAGGACATCAAGCTCGATCTCTATACCGTCAAGACGCAGGTCTATGACGATATCATTCCCTATCGCACCGAATACCAAGAAAGCAGTCAGCATTATACCTCCATGGCTGACGTGACTACCGTAGGCCGCAACGGTCTTGCCACCGTGGAGGCAAAGATCTATTACGTTAACGGCAAGGTGGCCAAGCGTGAGATCCTGAGCCGTGAGGTGAAAAAGGAGCCCGTCACCTGCGTTATTTCCGTAGGCACCAAGCTTTTGCCCGAGGAGATCGGCATCCGTAGCTTTACCACGGGTCTGGGTCGCTTCATCGTGCCCCGTGTTGGCTTTGTCTATTCCTATTACGGCCCCCGTGAGGACGGTTACCACCGCGGCTGGGATATTCCCGGCAACGAGGGGGATAATCTCTACGCCGCCGCCAGCGGCACCGTTGTTGTGGCCATCGGTCAGGACGGATATTTTTCCAACCGTCCCAGCAACTACTATACCGGCTACGGGTATTGCGTGGTCATTGAGCACGAAAACGGCTTTTCTACCATGTACGCCCATTGCAGTAAGATCAACGTGACCCTGGGACAAAAGGTCAAGCAAGGAGAAAAGATCGCCGAGGTGGGGAACACGGGTGTTTCCGAAGGAAACCACGTACATTTCGAGATCATGCGAGGAAATACCAAGGTGGATCCGCAGGCCTATCTCTACCGCGGTGATGCCACTATTTACGATTGATGTTATTCCGAAGGAAGGAAATCCTTATGAAAAAAAGAGATCTGTTTCGCGTAGGCCTTTTGCTTTCGCTTCTGTGCCTGCTGACCATCTGCGCCATCTCCTGCGGAGCAGGGGAGAACGCTCCCGCAACCACCGCCCCCGAGGCACCCGCATCGGAGGAGCCGAGCTTTGAGCCCACCCCCGAGGTAACGGAGCCCTACGTGGTGGATACCGCCTCCGTAGGCGTCATCGGTGACATTCTTATCCACGAGACCAATTATAATTCCGCTCGCCGTGCCGACGGCACCTACGACTTTACCGAAAACTATACGCTGGTGCAGCCCTATCTTTCCAAGTACGATTACACCGTGGCAAATCTCGAGGTCACCCTGGGCGGCGAAAAGCCCGCGGTGGGCAGATACCCCTCCGCCTACCCTCTGTTTAACTGTCCCGACAGCATCGTGGATGCGCTCAAGGGCGCAGGCGTGGATCTGCTTCTCACCGCCAATAACCACAGCTATGATACCCGTACCGCAGGCATGCTCCGTACCGTACAGGTGGTGCGCGATAAAGGCTTGGAGTATCTTGGCACGAGAGACGATCTGAACGAAAGCTTTTACAAGGTCAAGGATCTGAACGGCATCAAGATCGGCATGGCCTGCTTTACCTATTCCACCGTCAGTTCCTCCGGTGTGAAGGCCCTGAACGGCATTACCATGGATCGGGATGCCGGCCCCTACGTTTCCAGCTTTGCCTATAACCGTCTGGACGAGTTTTATGCCGAGGCGGAGAAGGCCATTGCCGAAATGAAGCAGGGCGGCGCCGAATTTATCATGTTCTATCTCCATTGGGGAGACGAATACCGCTATAGCCCCAACACCTATCAAAAGACCATTGCCGCCAAGCTCTGTGAGCTGGGAGTGGATGTGATCGTGGGCGGCCATCCTCATGTGATCCAGCCCTTTGAGACCATTACCGCCCCCAACGGCAACGAGACCCTTTGCATCTATTCCACCGGCAACGCTATTTCCAACCAGAGAAAATTCTTGATGGACAGCGACAATTACAGCGGTCATACCGAGGACGGCATGATCTTCGGCGTCACCTTTGAGCGCTGGAGCGACGGCAAGGTGCGTCTTTCCGAGGTGAATATTGAGCCCCTTTGGGTCACCCGTGAGCCCGAGGGCGGCCGTCAGGTCTATCGTATCATTCCCTTGGATCTTGCCGTTTCCGATTGGCACAGCTTTGCGCTGGACGATCGTCTCGTAGCCGATGCCAAGGCAAGCTATAACCGCACCATGGCACTGGTGGGCACGGGGCTGAACGCCGCCCGCGAAAAGCTGGGTCTGGCCCCTGTTCCCGTCACCGTTTCATAAGGACCGATCCCATCGCTCTGCGGTGGGATCTTTTATAAAAGAGAGGAGGAAAAAAGCATGAAATCCGTGCCGCGCTTTCCTTCTCTCTTTTTCCGTCAGTATCTCAATTGCCTTTCCGTTTCCTTCTTGGCGGCAGTGGTGTTGCTTCTCCTTTGCGAACAGGCTCCGCTTTCGGTGCTTGCGGCGGTCGTTGGCGCTCTTGCCCTGCTGCTGACAGCGGCTTTTCAAAAGCTGCGCTATCATCGTATCGCTTTACTTTTTGCTGCCTTCGGCATCGCTCTGGCTCTTCTTGCCGTAGGTTCCCGCTCCCTCAAAGCGGAGCTGGCCGTCAAGGCCTCTCAAGGAGAAGGGGAGTGCACGGGGTACGTAACGCACGTGGATGAGGACGGCTTCGATCTGAAGACCACCTCTCTGCAGGGAAAGACGAAATTTGTCAAAATTCGGGTCTGTAGCGAGGAGAAGCCGCGCTTTGGCGACCGTGTTTGCCTGACTCTTTCCGAGGCCCGTGCGGCAGACGGCGCCGCGGCGAGCGAGGGCGTTGTGCTCCTTGCCGAGGGAGAGGACGTGGTGCGACTTTCCTCCTCCGTGCTCCTCTCCCTTGTGGGAGATCTTCGCACGTATCTGACGCAAGTCTTCGGGGAAGGGGAGACGGGCACCTTTTTGTCTGCCATCCTGCTGGGAGAGCGCTCGGGTCTTCCCGCCTCGCTTTCCGAGGCCTTCCGTCGCACGGCCTCCTCTCATCTCTTGGCCATATCGGGACTTCACGTGACCACCATCATGGGCTTTTTGTATTTTGCTGCCCGCGCATTCCGTATAGATCGGCGCGCCGTTAACGGGATCGCCGTCCCCACCGTGCTTTTGCTGATCCTGCTCACGGGTCTTTCCGTTTCCGTGATCCGCGCAGGCGTGATGATGCTCATGACCCTCCTTGCCTATTTTTCACGACGCAAGAGCGATCCGACGACGGCACTTTTTCTGGCGGCCCTGCTGATCGTGCTTTGGGAGCCCCGTGCCGTCTTTTCCGCCTCATTTCTGCTTTCTTTCCTGTCCACTCTTTCCATCCTCACCGTCAGCGCACCGCTTTCCGCTTATCTTGAAAGCCTTTTGGGCGGGAAGAAGACAAAAGGGACTTGGGAGAGGCTTCTGATGCGGCTTTGTGCGTTGTTTCTCCTTCCCGTGCTCATGGCGGCGGCCTCGTTTCTTTTTACCCTTCCCGTGCAATTCTTGCTTTTCGAGGAGACCTGCCTCCTTGCGCCGATCTACGCCGTCATTCTGATCCCGCTGTTTGCACCCTGTCTGGTGTTGGGACTTCTTTGGGCGGTCCTTTCCGCCGTGCCCGCCGTTTCCTTTGCTGTGGGCTTTGCCGCCCGCGGCTATTCCGCCTTTTTTCTCTTTTTGACCCGCTCCCTTTCTGCTGCTGCACCGGAGCCCGCCGCCGTGGGTGCGTGGGGTCTGCCTCTTGCACTGTTCTGCAGTGCCGCATTGCTCTTTTTTATGATCGTGCGCGCACCCTTGAGCCGCTTTTATTACGCTTATCCCGCGCTTTTTCTGATCTGTCTTGTCTGCGCTGCTTTTTGAATGAAAAAAACGAAAAAAAACATCAAAAAACGAGCGCATTGTGCACAATTTGTAAACGGCGATTTCAGTCAAAGTGCTGAAATGTATCAAAAAAAGGGAAAGAACTGCAAATCCGCGTTTTTTTCTCTTGCAAAACACACGGAAAAACTGTATAATGATGATAACTTAGTATGGGTAAAAGTATATCCATGCGAGCATTCATAGGAGGTTCTCCCATGTTGAAAAACAAAAACTTACTGAAAGGTATCACCGCGCTCGTGGCATTCGTTTTGGTGCTGGGTGTCGGCGTGCTGCTCCATACCGTGGCAGCTTCCGACAACCTTATCCTTTACGTCTCCACCTACGGTGATAACACCAACGGAAAGGATGAGGCGACTGCCTTCAAAACGCTGAAGGATGCAACCATTGCTCTTCGCGATATGAAGCTTTCTCCCTCCACAAACGTAACCCTCATTGTTGTAGATAAGTGCTACACCACCGAGGGTAATACGGATGCAGGTCAGGAAATGGACGGAGTTCGCGTATACGACTCCGAGGGCAATAAAAAGCTCATCACCATTACCTCCCTCAATACGGATAATGCGGCCAACCGTTCGGAGATCCATCTGAATTATAAGCCCGATCCTTATCACATCGATAATCAGAACGTGCGTGTGGTGAACGATCTGGTGTTCAAGGATATCAACATCGTTTCCGAGGTTGCCTCCGTTCAGGTCAGCGACAGCTCCGGCGGCAACACGCAGTACTGGGCTCAGAAGCGTATGTTCCTGCAGAACTCCAACGTCACCTTCGACGGCGTGGATTTCACCTTCTCCGATACCGGAAAGTGCCAGAGCTTTGATTTTATTTACACGGATTTCTATCATCCCGTCACCACCGATAAGAACAACAACGACGCAACCTACCAGGGCGATCTGGAAGTGACCTTTATCGATTGTAACCTGGGCAATGCTCTTGTTACCCGCTCCAAGCCCATCCCCGGTGCCAACCTGAAGTATAACTTCATCAACACCACCCTGGGCGAATTTCGCGGCACCATGGCCAACTGCGGCGGCATCGAGGTCTATGCCGAGGGCACTACCTTTAATAGCTTTTTCGTTCTCACCGGTAACAACAAGGGCCGTGTGATCTCCGGCCCCGTTAAGGGCGTCCTGAAGAATTGCATCAACAAGACCAATGTCTTTGCTACTGCAGGCACCATGGAGAGTGACGTTACTCTGGAGTACATCGGCGGCGATTGCACCGGTAACTTCATGATCACCCGTTCCGGCTACGCTACCAGCGTTGCAGGCAAGACCACCGTCAACGTGAAGGATTCTCTCCTCCGCGGCGTGTTCAGCGGTCCTCAGGGCACCTTTAACGGCGTTGATGTGCTCGTTCAGAATTCCACCGGTCAGCGCAGCTTTAGTGCATCCTACTTCAATTTGGATTCCGCCACCACCATCAACGGTGACTATAACATCGTTCTGGACGGTGCACAGTATCCCGTTGTCGCAGGCGATAGCGGCTATTTCCACGGTATCAGCGGCGTGACCGTCACCGGTGACTACAACATCACCATCAAGGGAGACACCCTCATCGACGACCGCTTCTTCGGTACGAAGAATACCGGTACCAGCACCTCTTACCTCCCCGTTCTGGTGGAAGGCAAGATGACCGTGACTATGCTTGACGGCCGAATCGATAACTATTTCGGCTTTGGCGGCGGTATTACCCCCGCTACCATCAAGGGTGGCCTTTACAACTACTTCTACGGCGGTGACTTCTCCAAGGGCGTGGGCTGGGCCATCTCCGGCGGCTCCTACGGCACCAATAAGTACACGCCCATCATCAATGCCGATATTACCAACGTTCTCCAGAACGGTCCCGACGGCAAGGGTGAAGGTCCTCTCTTCGGTGGTACCTGTAACTCCGCAGCCCGCGGCGTATTTGCCGGCGGTTGCCAGTTTGATGCCAAGCACACCGGTAATATTACCAACTATCTCTATGGCGGCAGATTTACCAATCCCGCAGGCGGTATCAATGCCGGCGGCCATAACCCCACCAACTACGGTGACGTCACCACCTATATCGGCAAGGGCTTCTCTTGTCCCAAGTGGTTCTACGGCGGTACCAACTGCGGTACCGTGCACGGCAACGTTTCCGTTATTGCCGAGGATTGCTCCTTTGACGGTATCTTTTACGTTGCTCAGGCCGGCGGTAACATCTACGGTGACGTTTCCTTTACCATGAACGAAGGAACCGTCCTGAAGACCGGTCTCTACGGCATGGGAGCCGGCTACGTAACCGGTAATTTCTCCAGTACCTTCAACGGCGGCGAGATTCAGGGCACCGCTTCCTCCAACACCTATGTTCTCGGTACCGGTAAGGGTGTGACCGGTAACGTATACAACACTTTCAACGGCGGCACCTTCAATACCAACATGAATCTGTCCCACTCCACCCCCGTCACGGGTAACGTGTACAATGAGTACAACGGTGGTACCTTTACCTACGGTGTATACAATGCATCCATTCAGCCCGCCGGTATCGTAAAGGGTAATATCTACAACACCGTAAATGGCGGCGACTTTAAGAAGTCCTTCCATGGCGGCGGCTACCGCGGTGCTGTCGAAGGCGACATCATCAATGTATTCAATAATACGACGATGGCTGTTACCGCAAACGGCGGTCATGGCTCTACCTCCTCTACCCACGTTGGTAATATTTACAATACGATCAATAACACGGTATTCAAGAGCCATTTTGTAGCAGGTCACGCCGCCCTGAACGCTTCTTATACCTCTAAGGTAAACGCTGACACCAAGGTCTACGGCGCCTCCTTTGGTAATACCCTCCAGACCGGTACCGCAAAGACCTCCTACCTGCTCCTTTCTCCCACGCTTGGTGACATTACCCTGCAGAAGGCAAACTGCGTATACAATTTTGCCACTGCAAACATTACCGTTACCGGTGGCGAGCACTTCCTGAAGATGAACAGCGACGGAAAACTCAATGCAGGCATCTTTGAGGGCACTGCACCTCTTAAGGTATCTCAGATGCAGTCTTGGACCAACGGACACGAATACGTGATCCTGCCCGCTACGGCTCCTGCAAACGCATTCATCGCCTTCGCTGATTCCGCCTCCGTTACCGGTACCGCAACTCAGGTCAACGGCGCTTCTGCCGTGAAGCTTGTAGGCGGACAGGGCAACAGCGCTGTTATTCCTACGCTGGATGGCTACAGAATTTCCGTTGACAAGGATCTTTCCGTGATCTTTGAGGTCGATAAGACCGAGCTTGAAAACTTCATTAACGCAGGTTACACCTGGTCCTGCACCGTGAAGATCAAGGATCAGCAGAAGACCCTCACCTTCGAGAAGGCTTCCGATCTGGATTCCTTCACAGGTGAAAACGTGGTACTTGCCCTGACCGGCATTCTGGCCAACGATTATGACGAGTATATCACCATTTCCATCCCCGGCAGAGCTGACGTAAGCACGACTGTCTTCACTCTGCTTGGCAATGCCGTGAAGGCGTCTGCCTCAGATCCCGATCTGCAGTACTTCTTGAAGGCCCTCCACAATTACGGCATTCAGACCGAAAGATACTTTGACGGTGTTAACTGGACCGGTGCCTACGCAGGCGATATTTCCTACAGCGGCTCCTACAATGATGTTCCCGTTCTGAATGAGACCGCAGGCTACAGCTTCTACGGCTCCAGCCTTGCTATGGATCAGAAGGTTGCCCTCAACCTCTACCTGAAGGCTCCCTCCGCAGAGGGTCTCACCGCGAAGGTATTCATCGGCGGTACCGAATACGCCGCAGCTGAACTTGTTACCAAGTCCATCTCCGACAACGATGCCTTCAATTACGGTGTATCTCTGAGCGTGCCCTTCACCGATATGGATGAGATCTTTACCATCCGTATCTACAACGGCACCACCGAGGTCGCTTCCTACACCGGCTCCATTGCCGCCGTATGTAACGCATACGTGGAAGCAGATGCCGACTGCAAGGCTCTTGCCGAGGCAATTCTTGCTCTGGTCGAAGCTGCAGGCGCTCACTTCTAAAATTAACTGAAAAAAACGAGGATCTTCGGATCCTCGTTTTTTTATCATCTCAGAGGGGTTGGATACACTATTTCTCATATATTGGTTTTTTTGTATAAAAAAATGGATTATTCTATGATTTTCTATTGAACTGGAATGATAATTTTGCTATAATATCTCAACATAGATTGGGGATTGTACCAACCGGGCATTTGGAGGAATATTCATGCTGAAAAACAAGAATCTATTGAAAGGGATCACCGCGCTCGTGGCATTCGTGCTGGTGCTTGGCGTTGGCGTACTGCTGCATTCCGTGGCCGCCTCTGACAACCTTATTCTTTACGTTTCCACTTATGGTGATAACTCAAACGGAAAGGACGAAGCAACGGCCTTTAAGACCTTGAAGGATGCTACCATTGCCCTTCGGGATATGAAGCTTTCTCCCTCCACCGAGGTCACGATCATCGTCGTCGATAAGTGTTATACCAGAGACGGTGAAACGGATGCGGGTCAGGAGATGGACGGCGTTCGCGTGTTTGATTCCAAGGGCAATAAGAAGCTTATTACCGTTACCTCCCTTAATACGGATTCCAAGGAGAATTTCTCTGAGATCCATCTGAACTATCTGCCCGATCCCTATCATTACGACAATCAGAATGTTCGCGTGGTGAACGATATCATCTTCAAGGATATTGATATCGTATCCGAGGTTGCCAACGTTCAGGTCAGTGACAGCAAGGGCGCCGATACTCAGTACTGGGCTCAGAAGCGCTTCTTCATGCAGAATGCCAAGGTTACCTTCGACAACGTTGACCTCACCTTCAGTGACACCAATAAGTGTCAGGATTTTGCGTGGATCTACACGGATTTTTATCACCCCGCTACCAAGGACAAAATGAACAACTCCGCCACCTACGACGGAGAGATCTCTCTTACCCTTATTGACTGCGATTTCGGCAATATCGCCGTAGCCGGTGCAGTCAAGTATGATATTCCCAATGCCAATTTAAAATACACCTTCATCAATTCCACCATCGGCACCTTCCACGGTACCCGAAACGACTGTAATACCATTACCGTTGATGCCAAGGATTCCCATTTTTACAACGAGTTTAACATCTGCGGTGTCATGGATAAGACCGATCTCGGCCGTACTATCCATTCCGATGTTTACGGTATGATGGACGGATGCACCATGGACATGAACATCTTCCTCGTCGGTGCCAACATCGGCGGTAACGCCACTTTTGATTTTAACAATTCCAACGTTTCCGGCAACTTCATCGTTGCCCGTAATGGCTATAAGGCCAACGTTCAGGGGAACGTCACCGTTAATGTCGACTCCTCTTATTTTAAGGGCAATATCCGTGGTGTGCAGGGCACCTTCCACAAGGATGTTATCTATAACATCAAGGGCTCTACTCACGTGGACGGACGTTTCCAGGGTACCTACGATAACGGCGAAGCCTCCCACATTTACGGAAAGCTCATCAACACCGTTTACAGCGGCCGAGTCGATAATTTCTTCGGCATGGGAGGCGGACCCAATGACGTGCGCGTAGAGGGCGGTGTTTACAACTACTTCTACGGCGGGGATTTCTCCAATGGCGCTGCTATGGCGACCTCCGGCGGTGCGTACGGTACCAATACTTATGATTCCGCCGTTTACGCCGATATCACCAACGTGATCAAGAACGGCCCCGACGGCAACGGCCCCGCACCCATATTCGGTGACAAGACAGGCTCACAGGCCCGCGGTGCTTTCGCTGGCGGTAACCAGTATCCCGGCACCCTTGAGGGCGATATTACCAACTACTTCTACGGCGGTGAGTATAGGTATTCCTCCTATTCCTCCGGTCTTGTTTACGGCGGATGCTTCAACGCTACCCACACCGGTAACATTTATAACTACTGGGGTGAGAATTTTACCACCGATTATGGTGTCTTCGGAGGCACCTACGGTGGCGGAATTACCTACGGCGATATTCATAATACCTACGAGGGCGGTGTCTTCAAGGGAGGTGTTACCGGCGGTACCGGCAACGGTCACCATTACGGCAGTATCTACAACACCGTCAATGCAGGCACCTTCGACAGCACCTTTAACGGCGGCCACCAGAACAACTATATGCTGGACGGCAGCGTGACTACTGAGGTCAACGGCGGCACCTTCAACGATTTGTTCATGAACGGAACCCTCGGCGATTCCAAGAAACGCTACGGCGAGATCACCGGTGACCTGAATCTCACTGTTAACGGCGGCACCTTTAATAAGGATTTCCGTTTGATCACCTCCGGTGGCACCTACGGCGGTGACGCCAACTTCACCATGACCGGCGGTACCATTGGCTACAATGAGGCAAACCTGTATCTTGTCGGTGATTCCGATAAGGTCAACCTCAAGGGCGATATCAACGTCCTCATCACCGGCGGTACCATCGACCGTGCCAGCTACGCTCTATATCCCGGCGGCCACAGCTGTCAGGTAGAAGGCAAGTCTACCGTGAGGATTACGGACGGCACCCTCAACTGTATGGTCTTCACCGCACAGGTTAAGGCCCCCGGCGTCATTAAGGGCGGTGTCGAGCTGGATATTTCCGGCGGTACCTTTACCAAGGCTGTCAGTGGTGGTGGCTACCGCGGCGAGATCCAAGGCAACACCGTAACCAAGATCAGTGGTGGTACCTTCAGCAACATTGTTTACGGTGGCTCCATGACTGAGCTTGTGGTCCACAACGGTAACCACACCACCTCCATCAGCGGCGGCACCTTCAATAAGGCTGTTTTTCTCGGTCACGAGCAGCAGGACGCAAGCTATAACGGTACTCTGAATGCCTCCGTGACGGGCGGTACCTTCAAGGACGTTGTGAAGGGCGGTGGTGCTTACAGGTCCGCAGAGATCCTCTTTGCACCCAAGGATGGCAACATCACCTTTAACAATAGCAATCCCTTCAGCGCCAAGGTGGCGGCCGATACCCATGTTCTGGCAGGCGGCGAGCACTTCATTTGCCTGCGCAGCAATACGAAGCTTGCCTTCGACGATTTTGAAGGTAACGAGTCTGTGAAGTTTATGCAGCTTGTCAATTGGTCCGACGGCCATACCTACGTTACCGTAGCAAAGAACGCTCCTACCGATGCATTCGTGGCTCTCAACGATAAGGAGTCCGTTGTGGGCACTGCAACGCAGGTGGCGGACGGCGTCCGGATGAAGCTGGTAGGCGGCACGGGAAGCGGAGTTATCGTTCCCACTCTTGAGTCCTATGCCCTGTCCGTTGACAATGACCTTTCCGCTCTCTTCTTTGTATCCAAGACCCGTCTTGAGGAATACGTCGGTGCCGGCAACAACTGGACCTGCACCGTGAAGAGCGGTGACAAGGTCAAGGCCGTGACCTTTGAAAGCGTTTCCGATCTTTCCTCCGTTGCGGATGAATACGTGGTCATTACCTTGACCGATATTCTGGCCACCGATTACGACCGCGCCATCACCGTGACGATCTCCGGTAGAGAGCCTCTCGAATTTACGGTTTACGATCTGATCGAGGACGGCATTGACAATGCCAACACTGCAGAGCTTGAGGACTTCCTGAAGGCCTTGCATAACTACGGTGTGGAATCTGAGAATTACTTCGTCAAGGGTAAGCTTTCCTTGAAGTATCCCGAGATCGCTTATACCGATTCCTACACGGCAACGCCTGTTCTGTCCGAGAGTACAGGCTATCGCTTCTACGGCTCCAGCTTGGCCATGGATCAGAAGATCGCCCTCAACCTCTATCTGAAGACCCCCTTTGCCGAGGGACTGACCGCGAAGGTCTTCGTGGGCGGTACGGAATATACCGGTGCAAAGGTCATCGCGAAGCCCCTTTCCGGCTACGATGCCTTTAACTACGGTGTATCTCTGAGCGTGCCCTTCACCGATATGGACGAGACCTTTACCGTTCGCATCTATGAGGGGGAGGCAGAGGTTGCTTCCTATACCGGCTCCGTTGCCAATGTCTGCGCCGCTTACGTGGATGCAAACGCTGACTGCAAGGATCTGGCAGAGGCTGTGCTGACGCTCTTTGAAACGGCAAAGGCCGCCTTTTAAGTAAATAAAAACGAGGATCTTCAGATCCTCGTTTTTTTATCTTTTCTTTTTGCGCAATCTGTGCTACAATAGGGAAAATAGGAGGAAAAAGCATGGTTTTTGAAGTGATTCGGGGCAAAACGCCTATGGGCGGAGATTATCGAGAGATCTATTATTTTACCCGCGACATGATTCCCACGGAAAAGGAACTTGCCACCCGTGCCATCGTGAGGGAATGTAAGGAGGACGGCACCCTCGTCGGGGAGTCTGTTCTCGTTCTGCAAAAGGGAGAGGAGAAGTGAAGCCCCTTTCCTCACGTCGTCTGCTGATCTCACTTTCTCTGCTTTTTGCCTTCTTCATTCTTGCCTTGAGCCTCTTTTTCTTCTTTTTGGGAAAGGGCGCCTACGGCGGCGTTTTTTCTCCCGATACCATAGATTTTTCCCTTTCTCTGAACGGACAGACCGTCCTTTCTCCCGAAAGCGGCGTCTTACTTCCCGCAGGGGATCATCGGCTGACCCTTACCGTAGAGGAGCCGTCCCCCCTTTTTGTCTACCTTCTGTGCGACGGCAAGCCCTTGTACGAGGGCGAGCTGTATGAAAAGGAGACCGTTCTTTCGGCTTCATTGGAGAAGGAAAGCCGTCTTTCCGTTCTCTTTATGAAGGAAGCCGAGGCCAAGGCCTATCTTTCTACCTCCTCGGATCTTGCCTTTTCTCTGAAAAAAATGCGGGTCGGCGGGGATCTTACTTTCCTTGAGGATCTAGGCTCCGCTCCTCTTTCTTTACAGGCGCCCTTCCGTCTGTTCGGCATCTATTCCTTCGAGGAAATCACCGTGGAAACGGCTCTGTCCGCTCCCATCGTCCTCTGTCCCTCTGTGCCCGCCTCAGGCGCTCTCTATGTGAATGCTCCTGCGGCAATGGTCTATTATCGCAATTTCACCCCTTCCTTTACGAAGACCACCCGCGATCTTTATTTAAAGGCAGCAGGCTGCAACGGCGATGCCTTGGATCCTCTCTACTATCCCGTATCAAGCCTTGCGGAGCTGGAACGCCTGGCCGATCCCGCAGCTCTGCCCCGTCTGCAGGAAAATGGCTCCATTTGCTTTCTTGCCCCCGTTTCCTTGCAGAAAAGCCTTTCCTTCACTTGCCATGCAAATCTTTCCTTCTTGGCTCAGCCCTCCTTTGGGGCGCATGCCCTTATTTTTTCTACCCCAACGGAAGGGGAATTCAGCGTTACGGTAGACGGGGGGATCTCCGTGCCTCAATGCGCCCTACGCTTTGATGCTCCCCGTTCAGGCCTTACTTGGAGTGCTTCGGCACTTAGCGGTCTTTCTACCGCCCCTGTCGCCTTGACCGTGGAAAAATACAATAACCTTGCCTTTTATAACGGCTCGGAGCTGGCGTTGGGCGGTGAAGGCAAGGCCGTTCCCACTCTTGCCTTTTACAAGACCTATCATCCTTCCCTTGAGGAGGATATCGTCTTTACGGCAGAGGGCAATCTCCTCACCGCCGCATTGCCTTTTTCCATGACCTTGAAGGATCTGGAGGGGCTTTCTCATACTCTTGTTTCCGATGGGGGCACCTGCCACTTGGTGGGAACGCTGTCCGACGGCTACGTGCTTACCGTGGATGAAAACGGTTTGGAACATCGATACGGCATTGCTGCTCGCCGCGAGGCTAAGGGCATTCCCGTGGTATATCTTGAAACGGAAAACGGCGCGGCGATCGATTCCAAATCTCAGTACGTTTCCGCCACTATCATGCTGGATAGCGTCGATCCCGCTCTTTCCTCCCTGCAGGAGACCCATATCCGCATTCGCGGCCGCGGTAATTCTACGTGGAAGTGGGATAAAAAGCCCTATAAGATCCATTTTGATGAACCGGTCGCTCTCTTCGGCCTGCCCGCAGGAGAGGAGTGGGCGTTGTTTGCCAATTTTGCAGACAAGACACTCATGCGCAACCGCCTGGCGCAGATCATGTCGGAGGAGCTTTCCTTCGCCTACACCCCATCCCACGTTTATGTGGACGTTTTCCTCAACGGAGAATACCTTGGCATCTACGGACTCGGTGAGCATCTGGAGGAGGGGGAGGGCAGGGTAGAGGTGCCCCACGATCCCTCAGCGCTGGATTGCGGCTTCTTTATGGAGGCGGGCGGTGTCGTGGCAGGGGTTGACGTAAAAGGAATGAATTATTTTCATACCGATCTTTTGAAATTCGTCCTTATCAAGGGCCCTGAATTCAATGCCCTGACCTCCGAGCAATTTTCCTATATCCGCGATTACGTACAAAAGGCCTGTGATGCCGTAGTGGCGGGGGATGGCTACGAGGAGTATATCGATATGGAGTCCTTCATTGATTGGCTCATTATGATCGAGCTTTCCAACAACGTGGACTGCGCCTATCGTCGCAGCACCTATATCACCAAGGCACCGGGCGGAAAGCTGGTTTTCGGTCCCATGTGGGATTTTGACCTTGCTTTCGGTAATTTTTCCAAGGATGAGCAGGCCTACAACGTGTGGGTCTCTACCTCGGAGGACGACTACGTAGGCACTACCTGGTCCACCTATCTTCTGGAGGATCCCGAATTCCGTGCCATGTTCAAACGGCGCTGGCTGGAGGTTCGGGACAGCCTTTTGGAGGCCGCCTTTGCCGAGATCGAAACGGGCTACGAAAAGCTTGCTCCCTCCGCCGAGGAGAACTTTATCCGCTGGGATATCTTGGGCAAAAAAGTCGCCTTCGAGCCCTTTTCCACCAAGTATTATCCTACCTTTGAATCCAACATCGAATATCTGACCGAGTTTTTGGAGGATCGAGCCGCGTGGATCAGCGCTCAGGTCAAGGATTGGTAAAAAAGAAATTCCCGCCTTTTCGACGGGAATTTCTTTTTTATTCCGCTATATTCTTCATGGGACAGTTTTCACAACTCGGATTTTGCGCGCGGCAGTATTCTCTTCCCAAAAGGATGATGCGATGGCAGAAATCGCTTTGCTCCTTTTTGGGAATAATCTTCTCTAAGGCTCGCGTGACCTTGGAAGGGTCTGTTTCTCTTGTAAGACCCAGCCTTCCCGCCAAGCGGATACAGTGGGTATCTGCCACGATGTGGGGGTCTCCGAATACGTCACCCAACATAAGATTGGCGATCTTTTCGCCCACACCCGGCAGAGAAAGGAGAGTTTCCTTGTCTTGCGGCACCTCTCCTCCAAAGTGCTCCGTCAAGATCCTTGCCGTATCTCGGATGCTCTTGGCTTTCGTGCGGTAAAGACCGCAGGGACGTACTGCCTCTTCCAGCTCCTCGAGACGGCTGCTTGCAAAGGCTTCTACGTCGGGATATTTCTCAAACAAAGGACGGCTCACTTCGTTGACCCGTTTGTCCGTACACTGAGCGGAAAGCCTTGCCATGACTAAAAGTCGCCAGGGATCGCCTCCGAATTCCAGAGCACACTGCGCCTCGGGATAAAGATCCTTCAGCTTTGCGTGGATCTTATCGGCACGTTTTTTCTTGCTTTTTTCCCCCATGAAGGGAGAAGGACAGCGTAGCTTTTTCATGGCGATCTCCTTTATTTTTATGTTTCTTTTATTGTAGCAGGCGCCCGTGCATTCGTCAAGAGTCGGGGAAAGTGCTTTCTTTCCTCTTTTTTTGGCGAAACCCTTGTATTTTTTTGCCATTTAGGTTAAAATAGGAATGATCATATTATGTAGAGGTATGCCATGAATCAGATCGTAGCTTTAGTCGGTATGTGCGGAAGCGGAAAAAGCGTATGCTGTGAAGAGTTCCGTGACGCAGGCTGGGAATACGTTTATTTCGGCGGTGTTACCATGCAGGAGCTGGAAAAGCGCGGACTTCCCCGCAACGAGCAAAATGAGCGCGCCGTGCGCGAGGAGCTTCGCGCTACTTACGGTCCCGCTGCCTTTGCCATCCTTTTGCTCCCTCAGATTGAAGAAAAACTGAAGGTCTCCAACGTTTGTTTGGACGGCCTTTATTCCTGGTCGGAATGGAAGGTGCTGAAGGAAGCCTTCGGCGACCGCCTTTCCGTGGTGGCCATCGTGGCAGATCGCAAGCTCCGTTACAGTCGCATCGGCCGTCGCATCGTGCGTCCCCTCACACCCGAGCAGGCAGAGAGCCGCGACGTGGCTGAAATCGAGAATATGGAGAAGGGCGGCCCCATTGCCATGGCTGACGTATTTTTGATGAACGGCAATGATATCGATTCCTTCCGTGCTGATACCCGTTCCCTGATCGCCCGTGCTGAGGCGGGTGATCTTTGATCGCTTTTACACCCGTTTGGATGAAAAGAGGATAAAGAATGAATGAATTTGGACATAAAACAGTCAGGCAGGCCTACGATCTGCGCAGTATGCTGCAGTTTACTGCCGCAAGACTGCCCGAGAAGGACTATCTGATTTATAAGCGCGACGGCGCCTTGGAGTCCTTGACCTACGGCGGTCTGGAGGAGCGCGTGCGTGCTCTGGTGGAGGCCTTGGCCGAACTGGGTGTTGCAGGAGAGAGCGTTGCCATTATCGGTGAGACCAGCCCCGAATGGGTCATTAGCTATCTTGCTACCGTTATTGCGGGCGGCACCGTTGTCCCGCTGGATCGTGAGCTCAGTTGCGAGGCCGTGCATGGCTTTACGGAAAAGGTAGGCTGTCGCTTTGTGGTTTATTCCTCCAAGCTTGATAGCTTTTTTGAAAATACGTCGGATTTTCCCTCCGTTTCCTATTTTGTTCGCATCTCTTCCGAAACGGAGGAATTATCCTCCGATCGTCCCGAAAAGGGCATCTGCTCCTTCCTCTCTCTGTTAAACTACGGCAGAAGCCTTGTGGAGGAGGGAAGAAGCGCCTTTGAAGATACTCCTGTGGATCTGGAGCGCGTTTGTGCCATTCTCTTTACCTCGGGTACTACGGGCACCTCCAAGGGCGTGATGCTTTGCCAGAAGAATATCATTCACGCGGTGAACGTATCTCACCGTTGCACGGGCTTTACGGAGGACGATACCATCGTTTCCGTCCTGCCCATTCACCACACCTATGAGATGACCTGCGGTATTTTAACCCCTCTCCTTTTAGGTGCCACGGTGTGCATCAACGATTCTTTAAAATATATCGTGCGTAATTTCCAGCTCTTCCGTCCCACGGGTTTGGTACTGGTGCCTCTGTTTGTTACCACGGTCTACAAGAAGATCTGGGAGACCGCAAGAAAATCCAAGCGGGATAAGCTCCTTCAGGGTGCCATGACCGTTTCTAAGTCCTTGCGTCGCTTTAGGATCGATCCCTCAAGCCTTCTTTTTAAGAGTGTGCGTGACGTATTCGGCGGCAGACTCCGTCGTATCATTTGCGGCGGTGCCCCCATGCCCGCGGAGCTTGTGGAGGAGTTTGATACCTTCGGCATCAAGCTTTGTCAGGGCTACGGTATTACGGAGTGTGCCCCTCTCATCAGCGTTTGTCCTGAAAAGGATAACCGCCCCGGCTCCGTCGGTCCCGCCGTTCCCGGTTGCAGTGTGAAGATCGATCCCGAAACGGAGGAGGACGGTAGGATCATTGGTGAGATCCTTTTCAAGGGCCCCAACGTTATGAAGGGCTACTTCCAAGACGAGGAGGCCACAAGGCAGGTTATGGACGGCGCGTGGTTCCGTACCGGTGATTACGGTTATTTAGATGAGGACGGCTTTATCTACATTACAGGCAGAAAAAAGAACGTCATCGTTTTGAATAACGGTAAAAACGTGTTCCCCGAGGAGATCGAGGAATACTTGCAGAAGATCGAACTGGTCAAGGAATGTGTTGTCGTAGGCAGAAGCCAGGAGGACGGCACCGTTCAGGTAACCGCTTTGATTTATCCCGACTTTGCCCGTGCCCTTGAAATGGGTATCGGTGAAGATATATCCGAGGTAGGTCGCGTCATCAAAGAGGAGATCGCGTCTCTGAACCGAACTCTCCCTTCGTTTAAGCAGATCCGCGGCATCGAAATGCAACGGACCGAATTCGAAAAGAACACCTCGAAAAAAATTATTCGCTACAAGATCAAATAGGAGAAGGAAAAATGTTTGAAGAAGTAAAGAAAATTTTGACGAATGAATTGGAAGTTGAGGAATCTCTGGTGGTTCCTGAGGCTGAGTTTGTTAACGACTTGAAGCTTAATTCCTTGGAGATCGCCGATTTTATCGTTCTTTGCGAGGATAAATTCGGTGCCAGCGTGGAGGATGCCGATATCAACAGCATTCTTACCGTGGGTGACCTTTGCGATTACATTGCAAACCATGTTAAAAAATAAGCTTCATATTGTACTGCTTGAGCCGGAAATTCCGCAGAATACCGGCAATATTGCAAGAACCTGCGCCGCTATCGGCGCAGGTTTGCATTTAATCCGCCCCTTGGGCTTTGAAATCAGCGATCGCTATTTGAAGCGTGCAGGGCTCGATTACTGGCAGTATCTGGAGCTTACTGTCTACGACGATCTTGCCGATTTCTATGCGAAAAACAGTGGTTCCTTTTATTACTTCACCACCAAGGGCAAGCATACCCATACCTCCGTGCGCTTCGAGGGAGAGGTCTATCTCTTCTTCGGCAAGGAGACCCGCGGCCTGCCTGAGGAGCTTTTGAGGAAAAATGAAGAGCGAGCGCTGCGCCTTCCCATGAAGCGACTTATCCGCAGTCTAAACCTGTCCAATTCCGTGGCCATTGCTGCCTACGAGGTACTGCGCCAGTGGAATTTCGAGGGCTTTGAGCTTGAGGGCTTTCTTCCTTCCGGGGAGGCAGAGTCATGAAGGAGGATATGATCTTTCTTATGCTGGATCTGGCCTTTCCCGCCGTTTTGTACGTGCTTGGCTCTGCCACCGACAGGAATGTGGGGCGCATCTTGAAGAGGGAAGCGGTCTTTTGCATTTGTCTTGCCCTCCTGTTCGCTCTGCCGATGTTTTTGTACGCTTCTCTGGAGGTGCAGGGCGCGGTCTGTGCCATGCTTCTTTTTTTTACATATCTTTGCCCGTGGCTTGCCATGCGGAAAGAGAACAAAAAAGATCCTTCCTGAGAAGGATCTTTTTTGTGTTAAATGGTGCCCTCCACTGTCAGGGTGGCGGTGCCGGGATCGGTGATCCAGGTGCCGTTTTCGGGTGACTGATAGAAGGTGGCGGCAGGTACGGTGATCACTCCGGGCACGGTGCTGAACCGGCCACTTGTCTGATCGTAGGTGTAGCCCGTGCCGATGGCTAAGGGCGTGCCGTTCAGAGTGACGGTCAGATCGGTGAGAATGGGATCGAACAGATCGGATACGCTGACGTTATCCGCAGCAACAGCTTCTGTGTTGCCGCTGTTCTGGATCACGAAGGTGTAGGTCACACGGCTTCCCTCGGTTACCACTCGCGGGGTAATGGCCTTGGTAATGGTAAGGCTTGCCCCCGCCTGGGGGGTCACCGTCTCGGTGGCTGTTGCTACGGTGGTAAGCGTGCCTGCGGTAACGGTGGCTGTGTTGGTCACGCTTGCGCCTGCGCCGAGTGGAGCCAGATTGTTGGCCACCGCCTCATAAAGCAGGATCGCATTGCCTCCTGCGGGAATGGTAATGCCGGAGAAGGTCACGCCCATTCCCTGAGTCACGGCGGGAGGGGTTTGCAGGACGCCGTTTACGAACAAACGGATGGAGCCCTCCTTATAATCCAAAGGCACCAGAGTTGAGCTTCCGAAGGGATATGCGCCCAGATCGTCGGTGACGGTAATGCCGCCGATGGGGGATGTGCCGGAGTTGAGAATACTGATAACGTACGTTACGTCAGAGCCCGTGGTATAGGTCTCCGTCACGGCCGTTTTCGTTGCGCTTAATACCTCCAGCAGCTCACCGGTGGCGATGTTGGAGCTTGTAGTGGTATTTTGATAAGTCAGCGTTGCCTGATTTGTAAAAATAGCCATAAGCTGAAATCCTTTCTTTCATATTTCGATGTTGCATCACCACAGTATATGTGAGCCTTTCCGAAGGGTGAGAAAGGGAATTGAAAAGCTGCGCCGATTCTGTTATAATAAAGAAAAGAAGGGAGGCTTCTTATGAAATATCGTTTGGATAAAACTGGCCGCAGGCTTTCTGCTCTGGGCTTTGGCTGTATGCGCTTTCCACGCAAAATGGGAAAATGCGATGTGGCAGAGACGGAAAAGCTTGTGATGCGTGCTATAGAGCAAGGCGTCAACTATTTTGATACCGCATATATCTACCCCGGCTCTGAGGCCGCCTTGGGCGAGATCCTGGAGAAAAACGGCGTGCGCGACAAGGTCTATATCGCCACGAAGCTTCCGCATTATCTGATCCGCTCGGCGGAAGCCATGGAAAAGATCTTTCGGGAGGAGTTGGAGCGCCTTCGTACCGATCATATCGACTACTATCTTCTCCATATGCTCACGGATGTTCCCACGTGGCACCGCCTGAAGGAAATGGGCATTGAGGATTGGATCCGTGAAAAGAAGGCGGCGGGGCTCATCGGACAGATCGGCTTTTCTTACCACGGGAATTCTACTATGTTTTGCTCCCTCTTGGATGAGTACGATTGGGATTTTACCATGATCCAGTATAATTATATGGACGAGCATTCTCAGGCGGGCCGTCGCGGACTGGAAAGAGCCGCAGAAAAGGGCATCCCCGTGATGATCATGGAGCCTCTGCGCGGCGGTAGGCTTGTCAGTCACCTGCCACGTACCGCAACCGAGCTTTTCGCCTCTCACAGCCGAAGCTTTTCTCCCGCCCAATGGGCTTTCCGTTGGCTGTGGGATCAAAAGGACGTGACCGTGGTGCTTTCCGGTATGAATACCATGGAAATGCTGGAGGACAATCTGCAAACGGCAGACAGTGCCGAGGTAGGAGATCTGTCTGAGGAGGATCAGGCTCTTCTGAAGCAGGTGGTCGCCGCCATCGGTGCCAACATGAAGGTGGGCTGCACGGGCTGCGGATACTGTATGCCCTGTCCGAAAAACGTGGATATCCCCGGTACCTTTTCCGCCTATAACCGCCGCTACTCCGAGGGACGCTTTGCCTCCTTGAAGGATTATTTTATGTGTACCGCTCTGCGCAAGGATCCCACCTCTGCTTCCCAATGCATCGGATGCGGCAAATGCGAAAAGCATTGCCCACAGGCTATTCCCATCCGTGAAAAGCTGGCAGAGGCCACCCGTGAGCTGGAGATCCTGCCCTACCGCGCAGCTAAGGCGTTGGTTTCCCGCTTTGCCAAATTCTAAAAAAAGACCGCTTCCCACGGGAAGCGGTCTTTTGCTTTATTTTAATACCTCGTCGCAGCGTTGCAGTGCGGCATCGATGACGGTGTCCATATCGTAGTATTTGTATTCGCCGAGGCGTCCGCCGAAGATCACGTTTTCTTCGCTTTCTGCCAGCTTCTTGTATTCACCGTAGAGAGCCGTGTTTTTCTCGTCGTTGATGGGGTAGTAAGGCTCGTCTCCAACCTTCCACTCCGAGGAGTATTCGCGACTGATGACGGTCTTTTCCTGTGTTCCGAATTCGAACCATTTGTGCTCGATGATCCTGGTCCAGGGGGTCTCACGGTCGGTGTAGTTTACTGCGGCATTGCCCTGGAAGTTGGGGGTGTCCAGCACCTCGTTCTCAAAGCGAACGGAGCGGTATTGCAGAGCACCCAGCTGATAGTCGAAATACGCGTCGATGGCACCGGTGTACACCACCTTATCAGCCAGCGCATCAAGCTCAGCCTTGTTTTTCAGATAATCAACGCCCGTGCGGACCTCAATGCCCTCCAGCATATTTTCCACAAGCTTTGTGTAGCCGCCCATGGGAATGCCCTGGTAGAGTGCGTTGAAATAGTTGTTGTCAAAGGTCAGTCTCACGGGGAGACGCTTGATGATGGAAGCGGGAAGCTCCTTGCAATCTCTGCCCCACTGCTTTTCCGTGTAGCCCTTGACCAGCTTCTCGTAAATATCGGTTCCCACGAGAGAGATGGCCTGCTCCTCCAGATTTTTCGGCTCGGTAATGCCGGCGGCCTTTCTCTGCTCCTCGATCTTTTGTTCCGCCTCCTGAGGTGTCACAACACCCCACATCTTGTTAAAGGTGTACATGTTGAAGGGGAGGGAATAAAGCTCGCCTTTGTAATTGGCAACGGGCGCATTGGTAAAGCGGTTAAACTCAATAAAACGGGTGACGTATTCCCACACTCGCTTGTTGTTGGTATGGAAAATATGCGCGCCGTATACGTGCACGTTGATGCCCTCGATCTCTTTGGTGTAAACGTTTCCGGCAATGTGATCTCTCTTATCGATCACAAGGACCCTCTTGCCGATCTCTTTTGCTCTTTGAGCAAAGACGGCGCCGTAGAGACCTGCGCCCACTACCAGATAATCGTACTGCTTCATAAATACTCCTTAAACGCCCTTGTACTTCTTCAGGCCCATGATGCCCCAACGAATCAGGTTGCAACCACTCTTAAATACGCCGAGCTTCAGATAATCGCGGTAGAAGCGCCACTGCTTTTTGATGAGCTTTTTCTTGTTACCCGTGGTAGAGTTGGCCAATACGCGGTATCTGGCCAAAAGCTTCTGATTGCCGTACGCCTTATCGTCCAGCTTTACGATATCAAGCCAGTAGGCATAGTCGTCGCGCATGCTCTTCAGCTCCTCGCGCAGATAGACCTTGCCGTGCTTTTCCAGATTGTAAAGACCGCTCAGACAGCCGATGTAGTTGGTCACCATCATATCCTTGGTGGTGATCTCGGGCTTGCAGATCACGGGATTTAAGATCTCTTCATCGTTTTCGTTGATACAGCGATAGGAGCAATATACGCAGGTTGCGTTCTTTTCCGTCATGAAGCGGACCTGCTCCTCCAAAAATTCCGGCTCCCACAGATCGTCCGCATCCAAAAGGGCGATATACTGGCCCTCTGCTCTGCGAATGCCGTTATTACGGGCGGCGGCGGAGCCTGCGTTCTCCTGCTGATAGAACTGAATGCGGCTGTCCTTCTCCACGTAGGAGCGGACCAGCTCGGCGGAACCGTCCTTGGAACCGTCGTCAATGATGATCATTTCCCAATCTCCATAGGTCTGTGCCAATACGGAGTCAATGGTGCGTGCAATGTATTTTTCACCGTTGTAGCAGGGAGTGATGATGGAAACAAGACCTTTTTTCATAAAAATCTCCTTGAAATGCGATACTACTTGTCGTCTTTCTTGATTTCTTGATTCTCTTGAATTTGGTTTAGAAGCTCGCTCTTCTTCTTCTCGTTTTCCTCCGCTGCCTCCATACCCTCGGTGCTCTCCTTGGAGAAGATGATCTTAAAGGTGAGAATGATCAGCTTGATATCAAGCAAAAGCGAGTAATTTTCAATGTACATCAGGTCAAAACGAAGCTTGTCGTAGGGAGTGGTATTGTACTTGCCGTAGACCTGTGCGTAGCCGGTCAGACCGCCCTTGACTTTGGTTCTGAAGGCGAATTCAGGCATTTCCTGACAGAACTGATCCACAAAGACGCGTCGCTCGGGACGGGGACCCACCACGGACATATCGCCCTTGAGAATGTTGATGATCTGGGGCAGCTCATCAAAGCGTGTGGCTCTTACGAAGCGACCTACCTTCGTGATGCGGGGATCGTTTTCGCCGGCACTCCATACCGCACCGGTAAGCTTTTCCGCATTGGGGACCATGCTGCGGAATTTTAAGATCTCAAATTCCTTGTCGCCTACGGTCAGTCTTTTCTGCTTGTAGAAAACGGGGCCTCCGTCCTCCAGCTTAATGGCAATGGCGACTACCAGAAGAATAGGGGAGGCAAGGATGAGTGCAATCAGGCTGAGAACGATGTCCATTGCGCGCTTTGCGATCCTCTGAGCCAGCGTCATGCCGCGCATGCTCAGGCACAAAAGGGGCGTGTCAAAAAGGTTTACCGCCTTGCCGCCACGCATCATAATATCGGAGATCTTGGGCACAGCGTAGGTGCGGATGCCCTCGCTGTAGCAGAATTTCAAAAGGTTGTTGCGGATCTTGGGGGGCAGATCGTTCAGGATCACCGCGTCGTAATTGCGGATCTCGGCACAGACGTTGTCAAAGCCCTCGTCAATACTCATGAGCTTTTTGACGTTGTATTTGTCCTTTCTGGTATCGAGCTTGAGCTTGATGCCAACGGCATTGTCCGAGCCGAAGATGAGGATCATGTTGTGGGGTGCATAAAACTTTTGATAAAACTTCTTGTAAACGTAGACCAAAACGCCTGCCATGACAAAATCGATCACTGTCAGCATCAGTATGGGTAGAACGGAGATCATGTGGTTTGCAATGAGACAAAGCTGGAAATAGGTCAAGCAGTTTACGATGATCAGTGCCAGTGACTGCCCGATCAGCAGATCGGTAAATCTCTTCTGGTCAAAAAGGAAGCCGTCCAGATTGTTAAAGAGCAGAACGATCAGTACGCCGTACACCCCGGCCAATACGTACTTTCCGTTAAAGAAATAATCCGGGAAGAGTCCGTCCTCATAGCCGTAGCGCCAAACAAAATAATAGAGAATGCAAAGGAGAACGACCTCCAGCGTGCATTCTATTCCTCGTAAAAGACCGCGGGAATCCGCGTGGGTTTTATTTTTCAAAACGCTTTCACCTTCCTTGCGTGCTCTGTCAAAGCAGAAAAAACGGTCGTGACCCGTTCCTAATGAACCGATCCTTTTGTAAAGCTTACTGACAATATACCACATTTTGGACGCTTCCGTCAACTCTTTTTGCGAAAACGGGCGCCAAATCGGAAAAAGCTTGTCAAAAAACAGAATAATGAGAGCAATGAATAGACGAAAGAATGAGGTGGAAAATATGACATAAGTTTTGCCAAACCATGTTTTTTTTAAAAATAACTATTGTTTTAGCAGCCCGCTTATGTTATAATGGAAGACAACAATGTAAAGATGGCGAAGTTTGGCCATTGCCCTACGGCTCAGCATTCTGTGACAGGCCGACGGACACGGTGCTTCGCCGTAAAGCGTAAGGAGATCCTATGAATAGCAAGCGTATCTTTCTTTCCACTCCCACCATGCACGGGGAGGAAATGGGCTACATTAAAGAAGCTTTTGAAAAAAACTGGATCGCACCTCTTGGCTTTAATTGCGACGGCTTTGAGCAGGAGCTGGCCGCGTATCTTTCGGGAGAGGGCGATCCTCTTTATGCCCTGTCCCTGTCCTCCGGCACGGCGGCTCTTCACTTGGGTGTCAAGCTGGCGGGCGTAAAAAGGGGAGAGAAGGTGCTCTGCTCCGACATGACCTTCTCCGCCACCGTCAATCCCGTCACCTACGAGGGCGGCATCCCCGTCTTTATCGATGCCGAGCGGGACAGCTGGAACATGGATCCCGAAGCGCTGGAGGAGGCCTTCCGCAAGCATCCCGAGGCACGGGTGGTCATGCTGGCCCATCTCTACGGCACTCCTGCCAAAATGGACGAGCTTCTTGACGTGTGTCGCCGCCATAACGCCGTTCTGATCGAGGATGCGGCCGAGGCTCTTTCCGCTGCTTATCACGGACAAAAATGCGGCACCTTCGGTGACTATAATGCCATCAGCTTCAACGGCAATAAGATCATTACCACCTCCGGCGGAGGCATGCTTCTCACCGTCTCCAAGGAGGCTCGCGATAAGGCCTTCTTTTGGGCCACCCAGTCCCGCGATCCCGCCCCTTGGTATCAGCACAGCGAGATCGGCTATAACTACCGTATGTCCAACGTCCTTGCGGGCATCGGCAGGGGACAGCTTCTGCATCTGGAGGAGCACCGTGACAGAAAAGAGGCCATCTATCGCCGCTATGAAAAAGCCTTTGCCGATCTTCCCGTTGCCATGAACCCCGTCCTGCCCGATACCCGTGCCAATTTCTGGCTCTCGTGTCTGCTCATCGACGAAGGCGCGGGGGATCCCATGGCGCTCATGGAAAAGCTTGCCGCCGAGAATATTGAGGCACGCCCCATCTGGAAGCCCATGCACATGCAGCCCGTCTTTGCCCATTGCGATTTTGTCAGCACAGCCCCCGCTCCCGTCAACGAGGATATCTTCCGCCGCGGCCTGTGCCTTCCCAGCGATATTAAAATGACCCCCGAGGAGCAGGATCGCGTCATCGATCTGATCCGTTCCTCCTTTTAAGGAGCCCTTATGTACCGAAGGTTTGCAAAACGTATTCTTGACTTTTTGATCGCCCTTTGCGCACTGACCGTCCTGTCTCCCATCCTTTTGATCCTGACCGTGACGGGCGCCGTCGCCATGGGGGGCAATCCCTTCTTCACTCAGCTCCGCCCCGGCAGGATCGATCGTAAAACGGGAGAAGAAAAAATTTTCCGTATGATCAAATTCAGAACGATGTCCAACAAGAAAGATGAGAACGGAAAGCTTTTGCCCGACATGAAGCGTCTTACGAAATACGGGAGATTTCTTCGTTCCTCCTCTCTTGACGAGCTTCCCGAGCTGATCAATATCCTGAAGGGAGATATGTCCATCGTCGGTCCGAGACCGCTTTTGGTCAAATATCTACCTCTGTATTCGGAGCGACAGCGACATCGTCACGATGTCAGACCCGGCCTGACGGGTCTTGCTCAAGCTCACGGAAGAAACAACAACACATGGGACGAGATTTTCCTTATGGATCTTTCTTACGTGGAGAATATTACCTTTTGCACCGACTTGAGGATTATATTTGATACCGTGCTTGCCGTGCTGAGAAAAAAGGATATTGATTCGGGTGAAACCGAAGAATATACGAGACGGGAGTTTACGGGTTCGGAGAGTGTAACGGATGAAAACACCCTATTTTCTGATCAACGAAGCTGAGATAAACAAAAACGTTAACGAGTTCAAGGCTGCCTTGAAGAAATACTGGAGCAATTCTGTGCTTGCTTATTCCGTAAAAACCAATTCGTTGCCTTGGATACTGGAATACATGAACAAAAGCGCGGTGTTTGCCGAGGTAGTTTCCGACGAGGAATACCAACTGGCAATCAAATGCGGCTTCTCGGACGATAGGATCGTGTTCAACGGCCCTATTAAGGGAGAGGAGTATTTTCTTCGCGCGATCGAGAAGCGTGCCGTCGTTAATATCGATTCGGAAAAGGAGCTTGAATGTTTAAGCAAGAATGAAAAAGTGAAGCTGTCTGAGATCGGTATCCGTCTCAACGTGGATATCGGCGTTTTCCCCGAAGGTGACGTTGACTACCGTGAGGATGGCTTCCGCTTTGGCTTTAGCCACGAAGCCTGTGGCTTGAAGCGCGCCTTGGACCGTATTCGTCAAATCAACGAAAACTGCAGGATCGGTCTTCATCTCCATTGCAACAGCATAACGAGAAGTCTTGACGTTTATCGCAGTATCTCAAAATACACCGCCATGATCGTGGAGACCTACGGCTTAACACCTTCTTATATCGACGTGGGCGGAGGCTTTTTCGGCGGTGTGGCGGGCAAGCCCACGGCGGAGGAATATATTTCCGTCATCGCTCAAGAGCTTTCGCGGGTCGTTGATCCGAAGGAAACAAGGCTGATCATTGAGCCCGGCTCCGCTATGATAGGCTCTGCCGTAGATCTGCATTCCTCGGTGCTTGACGTGAAAAGCAATAACCGTTCCCGCATCATTACTACGGATGCCAGCAGGATCCTCATCGATCCTCTTTGGAAAAAGTCCCGTTACTTTTATTCAGTGAATGGCGATCCCGACGGTGCTGTTGAGGAAAAGCAGATCGTTTGCGGCTATACCTGCATGGATTTTGACCGCATCATGGTCTTGAAGGATCAAAGGGCGTTGTCTGTAGGCGACAAGATCGTCTATCACAAGGTTGGCGCCTATACCATGACCTTTGGCGGGCCCTTCATCCGTTATTATCCCGCAGTTTACGTAAAAAGCGGTACCGAGATCAAAAAGGTACGGCAAAGAATGTCGGTTGACAGTTATTATTCCATTCATAAAACGGAGGAAGAAAATGAGCATTGAAAAGGTATTGGTTCTCGGAGCAACAGGAAATCTCGGTGCTTACAGTGCCATTGCATTGAAGAAGGCCGGTTTTGAGGTTATTGCTGCGGGAAAAAGAGATTCCGATAACGGCTTTTTTGCGGATCACGGTATTTCTTATTATTCATTGGATATTACTGAGAAAGAGACCTTTGACGCATTAAGGGGGAAGGGAATTACTTCTGTGGTGGATCTTGCCGGTGAGCTTCCGTCAAGATGTGCCTTTAATCCTCAAGCACTGATTCGCACCATTACGGAGTCAACGCTCAACGTTCTTGAATTTATGCGCGAAGAGGGCGTGAAAAAGATCGTTTTTCCAACGACCCCCTACGATCTGGCTCAATTCCACGAGACGGGTCTGCCGATTGATCCCGATGCTACGCGTTCCTTTCCTGCCACGGGAGATCACAGCGTTTATGCCATTGCAAAAAATGCCGCAGTGGATCTGATCGAGCATTACCATCATGAATTTGGCATTTCAAGATTTATTTTAAGGTTTTTTACGATCTATCAGTATCATCCGAATGCGTATCACTATACGGACGGCAAAATGAGAATGATGCCTTACCGCATGCTTATGGATAGAGCGATGAAATCAGAAAAGATCAGCGTGTACGGCAATCCTGCCCGCGTAAAAGAGATGGTTTACATCAAGGATTTCACCAAGGTTATCGTGAATGCGGTAAAGTCGGACAGAGAGGGAGGCTTGTACAACGTCGGCTCTCCCGAACGGGTTTCGCTAGATCAGATGATAAAAGGAATCGTGGAGGTCTTTTCTCCCGAACATAAAAAATCCGAAATTTCCTACGATCCCTCCAAGCCCGATACCTTACAAACGATGCTGGATTGGTCGAAAACCAAAGACGAGCTGGGGTACGAGCCGGAATATCATTACCTTAAAATGCTTGCGGATTTCAAGAAAGAAATGGAAACGGAGCCCTTTGCCAAGCTGTGGGGCACCCGTGAATACTATGAAGAGCTATATAGGGACAAGGTTTAATTCATCGGAGGATGTTGAATGAATATACTGTTTTGCAGTGCGGGAAGACGGGCACAACTGCTGAAAAACTTCAGACGATCCATGGGAAATGAGGGAAAGATCGTTGCGACGGACCTTTCTCCCTATGCTCCCGCTCTGTATTTTGCAGATCGCCATTATTTGGTTCCCAGAATTGACGATCCGACTTACGTTGACGTTATTTTAAATATCTGCAAGGAAGAAGAAATCGACGCAATCACGACAGTGATCGATCCGGAAATTGAGATACTATCCGAAAATCGCTCAAGATTTGAGGCGCTCGGTATCACGGTCCTTGCCCCGTACGATTCCTCCGCACGGCTTTGCTTTGATAAGTTCGCCCTATACGAGCATTTGACAAGCTGTGGGATCCCTACGGTTCTGACCTTCGGAGATATGGATACCTTCCTTGAGGCTTACCGTGAGAAGAAAATCGACTTTCCCGTGTTTGTCAAACCGAGAAACGGAAGCGGAAGCGTCGGTGCAAGAAGGGTCGGAGGCATGTCCGAGCTTGCGGCTGCAATGGAAGCGGATCCGACGCTGATCATTCAGGAATACATGCAAGGACAGGATCTTGATGCAGACGTTTATATCGATACGGTATCCAAAAGGGTTGTATCTGCCTTTACGAAGAGAAAACTGTCCACCACCATCGGCGGTGCCAATAAAACCGTATCCTTTAAGGATCCAAAGCTTTTCGATCTGATCTCGGAAGCGCTGACACACTTTCAGTTCAACGGCCCGATCGATATCGACTTTTTCGAAAAGGACGGAGCCTATTATCTTTCTGAGATCAATCCTCGCTTCGGCGGAGCGTATCTGCATGCGTACGGAGCAGGCGTTGATTTTGTAAAGCTGATCGAGAATAACGTCAAGGGGATCGCCAACGAGCCGAGCATCGGCAACTACGAGGAAAAGGTCGTTATGATGATGTATGACGATGTGGTCATCATCAAGGAATAGGCCTCCCCTTGAAAATAAAAAAAGGAAGTGATGAGGATCAATATTCTGTTTTTGTCTCTTTTGGATTTCAATTCCTTGGAGGAGCACAATATTTATACGGATCTGTTACGGATCTTCCGAAAAAACGGAGACTCGCTCTATATCGTTTCCCCTGTGGAAAGACGAAAAAAACAGTCCACTCGCCTCATAAAGAGTGAAAATACGTCTATTTTAAAGCTCCGTTGCGGCAACATCCAAAAAACGAACCTCATTGAGAAGGGAATCTCCACGTTAACGGTGGAGCAGATCGTAAAAAACGGGATCAAAAAGTATTTTTTTGATGTAAAATTCGATCTGGTACTGTACACCACCCCGCCCATTACCTTTGCAGGGGTGATCTCCTATATCAAAAAGAGGGACGGTGCGAAAAGCTACCTGCTCTTAAAGGATATTTTCCCCCAAAACGCCGTGGATATCGGTATGATGTCAAAAAGCGGTCCCAAGGGCCTGCTCTACCGCTATTTCCGCCGTAAGGAGAAAAAGCTTTACGCCCTTTCCGATTTTATCGGCTGTATGTCTCAGGCCAATGTGGACTTTGTTTTGCGCCATAATCCCGAGCTTTCACCGGAAAAGGTACACGTCAGCCCCAACAGCATGGAGCTTCGCTCCTTTGAGGCAGGGGAGAGGGAGGCCATTCGCGAGAAATACGGCATCCCCCAAAGCGTCACCGCCTTCATTTACGGCGGTAATCTCGGAAAGCCTCAGGGCATCTCCCATTTGGTGGCCTGCCTTCGCGCCATGAAGGATCGAAAGGACGTGTTCTTCGCCGTTTGCGGCACGGGTACCCATTTTTCCTTGCTGAAGGAGTTTGCGGAACAGGAACAGCCTGCCAATCTCCTTTTGCTGAACGGCCTGCCCAAGGAGGAGTACGAAGCCTTTGTCAAGGCCTTTGACGTAGGCCTGATCTTCTTGGATCACCGCTTTACCATTCCCAATTTCCCCAGCCGCTTGCTTTCTTATATGCAGGCAAAAATGCCTGTCATCGCCTGTACCGATCCCAATACGGATATCGGTCGCGTCATCGAGGCGGGGGGCTTCGGCTGGTGGTGCGAAAGCAATGACCCCGCTCGGTTTACCGCTTGCGTGGATAAGGCTCTTGCCGCTCCTCTTGCCGAGCTCGGCGAAAAGGGCTATGAATACTTAAAAGAAAACTATACGGTAGAGCAAAGCTACCGCATCATTATGGAGAGATTGAGTTGAAAAACGTGGAGAAGGTATTGTTTCTTGGGGGGCTTTTTCCTAAGGAAACAGAAAAAGAGATTGTGGATCATTCCATAGGCAGCGTGCAAAACGCCGCCAACGTTCTTCAATGGAATCTGGTGCGCGGCTTAGATGAAAATCTGCCCGTTCCCGTAAAGATCTTAAACTCTCTTTACATAGGCTCTTGGCCGCAGCGCTACAAAAAGGCGGTGATACCGTCTTACGAGTTTTCTCACGCGCCCGGTGCCAAGGATCGAAACGTGGGCTTCTGGAATATTACCTTTTTTAAGCAGCTTTTTCGGTCCTCCACGCTCTCCCGTGCCGTCAAGCGGGAGTTGGCCGCAGAGCCGAATCAGAGCAGTGCCGTCATCGCTTATGCCATGACCCGCCCCATGCTCCGCGCCCTGCGCGCCGCCAAACGGTGCGATCCCCGCGTGACCACCTGCCTTGTGATTCCCGATCTTCCTGAGTTTATGAATGCGGGGACCAAGCGCTCTGTTTTGGAGCGATTTCTGAAAGCACGCGACATGAAGACCCAGCGAAGGGATCTGGCCTTCGTGGACTGTCTCGTAGTACTTACCGAGCCCATGATGGAAAAGCTCCCCGCCAAGCCATACGTTGTGATGGAGGGCATTGCAGGTGCTGTGCCTGCGGATGAAGTGCTCCCTCGCCGCGAAAAGACCGTGGTCTATACGGGCGGACTGAACGCCTCGTACGGTGTGGTGGATCTGGTGGAGGCCTTCCGTGCCATTCCCGATCCCGATTATCGCCTGATTCTTTGCGGAGCAGGCGATGCGGTGGACACCATTCGCCGCGCCGCCGAAGAGGATCCGCGTATCGATTTCCGTGGCCTCGTTCCTCACGGGGAGATCCGCGCCATCCAGCAAAGCGCTGCCGTGCTGGTGAATCCACGTACCCCTGCAGGTGAATTTACCCGCTACAGCTTTCCCTCCAAAAATCTGGAGTATATGGCCAGCGGCACGCCCACCGTTGCTCACCGTCTCCCCGGCATTCCGTCGGAATACGAGGGGCATCTCGTCTTTATTCCCGAGCCCACCGTGGCTTCTCTGAAGGAGACCATTATGAAGGTATGCTCTCTTTCTCCCGAGGAAAGCCTCCTTTTGGGCGAAAGGGCAAAGACCTTTGTTTCCCGCGAAAAAAATGCCGCCCGTCAGGCACAAAAAATCTTGGACCTGATGCGGAGCGTTTCACAATAAATTGCATACCGTTTTTCCGCCTGCCAAAGCGGATCTTCGGTGATAGGAAAGGATCCTTTCATGTCCCAATTCAAACCCAAATCCGGCATTGAAAGGGAAACGCGCTTTAAGTTCGTTGACCTTCTCTTTTTGATCTGCCTTCTTTGGTTCGATCTCGGTGTCGTCGGTGCCGTTTCCTTTTATCGTGCCGCGGCTAACGTGGTGTTGTTTGCCATTGCCGCCTTTCTTGCTTGCAGCACCGATCATAAGATCCTTCCGAGGCTTTCCTCTGTCGGCTTTTTCTGGGGGGTGGCCTATTTATTGATGATCACCTTGCCCAGCTTCTTCTCGGGCCGTGGGCTCAGTCTGGACTTTTGGAATACGCTCTACGCGTTAATGATCCTGTTTGCCTTTCTGTACTTTAGCAATCGTACCCGCTTCGTACAAAAGATCGTTTTCTGGGTCATCCTCCTGGATCAGATCCTCATCAATATCCGTTCGTACTTTTTGATGCTGGAGCAGCCGAATCTGGCTCGCTATCTGGCTACGGGAAAGATCGGTGAATTTGTGAATGCGGGGGAACTGGACACCTTCCTTCTGTGCTCCTTCGATCACGTGTACGCGCTGGTGTTGATCCTACCCTTTTTGATCCTTTACTGGAAGGACGCCAAGGAAAACGGCTTGAAGAGTCAAAAACAGATTCCCTTTATCGTTTTAACGGTCGTGTATTTCATTAGCTCCGTTTTCGTGGTTGCGGCGGCCTCTTTTACGACGGCTATTTTGTTTATGGTCTTCTTTCTGATCTGCGCACTGTTTTCCTCCAAGACCAATGCGGTCGCAACGTCGTTGACCACGATAGTCTTTGCCGTATTGCTTTTAGTTTTTGCCGTTCCCGTGCTGGAATTTATTTCGGAAAATTTCTTTGCGGATAATTTTGAGGTACAGGCCCGTTTGACCGAGCTTGCCCGTCTCTTCGGCGGTGACGACCGCGGCATGAGCGGTGATTTCGGTAGCCGCATGGCAAGACTTACCCAAAGCTGGGAGGCCTTTGCTGAAAACCCCTTCTTCGGTATATTTGAAGGGGAATACGATGAGATCGAGGACGTGATCGGTAATCACTCCGAATGGGTGGATGGCCTTGCCAAATACGGCGTGTTCCGCTTTGCTACTTTCGTGACCTTCCTCGTTACCTCCCTGCGAGGTGTGTACCGCACCCGTCGCACTCCCTCAGCGATCTTTTTGATCTACCTTCTTTTGATCGTCCTCGGCTTCCTCAATCCCATTTTGTGGCAAAAGACCTATCTTGCCCTCTTTATCCTGATTCCGCTGATGCTCCCACCCCGAATAAGCAGTGAAGAGGAGGCCGCCCTTGAAGATCCTGCACGTTAACTGCCTTGATACGGGCAGTACGGGAAAGATCATTTCCTCCATATCTCGCTTCATGGCATTGGAAAAGCATGAAAGCGTGCTTTGTGCCGCTACCTGCCTTGGCGAGGAAAAAAGCTTTCTCAAGTGTTATCGAACCAGCCTTCCCAAGGAACAGGGCATTTACCGCCGTATCAGCTTCCTTTTGGGCTTGCGCTATGGCTTCGCACCTTTTTCCACGCGACGCATTCTTCGCATCATAAAAAACGAAAGACCCGACGTGGTCCATCTTCATTCCATAAACTGCAACATGGTGAATATTTACGCGCTTCTTCGTTTTTTGAAGCACAGAAGCATTCCCACCGTTGTGACGAATCATGCGGAATTTCTTTATACGGGCTCCTGCTCCCACGCCGGTGAATGTACCGGATTTTTGGCAAACTGCGGCAACTGCCCTCACTTGTTCGAAGCCGCGGAGTCCAAACTCTTTGACCGCACCGCCACCGCCCATGAGAAAATGAAGATCGCCTTTGACGGCTTTGACCGTCTTGCCATCGTTTCCGTTTCTCCTTGGGTGAAGGAGCGAGCATCGGCTTCTTCCATCATGAAGTCTCTTTCCCACCGCGTGATACTCAATGGCGTGGATACGGACGTGTTTTGCCCCCGAAGCGCAAAATACTCGGACGAGCACTACGGCATCCCCGCAGGGGCTAAGGTGGTCTTTCACGCAACGGCAAGCTTTACCGATCGCAAGGGAGATCCCAAGGGGGGAGAGCACGTGCTGGCAATGGCACGGCGCTTTGCCTCGCAAAACGTCGTTTTCCTTGTGGCAGGACGGCACAGCATTTCCAATGAATTGCCGAAAAACGTGCGATTGCTTGGTGAGATTCGCGATCAGGAGGAGCTGGCGGGCTTATATAGCCGTGCCGATCTGACGCTTGTCACAAGCTTTAGGGAAACCTTTTCCATGCCCGTGGCAGAGAGCCTTTGTTGCGGAACGCCCGTGGTGGGTTTTTGCGCAGGCGGACCCGAAAGCATTGCCCTTTCTGCTTTTTCGGCCTTCTGTCCCTTCGGTGACGAAGAGGCATTGTACGGGCTGACGGAGTCTTGGCTTCCTTTTAAAAGTACGGATCGCGCCGGGAGTATTGTCTCTGCTGCCGTAGAGTACTATTCCTCCGAACGCATGGCGAAGGAGTATTACGAGCTTTATCAAAGCCTGAAAAAGGAATAAACATGAATATTGGATTGATTACTTTTCATTGGGCAACCAACCACGGTGCCATCCTCCAGACTTGGGCCACCGTGCGGTATTTGGAATCCTTGGGGCATAAGGTGTCCGTGATCGATTATTATCCGCCCGCCCTAAAGACTTCGCTCAAAAGTGCCCTTCGTCCCTCAAGACACTGGCTTTCCCAATGGAAAACCTGGCGCAAGGAAAAGAAACTGGCCGTCTTTCGTGATCGACTCCCCTTGACGGAGCACTTCTCGTCCTTAAATGAATTAGGGCACGCCTCCCTTTCCTTTGACGCTGTTCTTTGCGGAAGCGATCAGATCTGGAATTATCATTTTCTTACAAGAGGAGAAGGAAGACCCACCCCCGCCTATTTCTTACCTTTTGTTCCCGATGAAACGAAAAAAATTGCGCTGGCGGTCAGCTTTGGCTGTGAGAGCTATCCCGAAAATGCCGCCGCCTTGGCCGCTCCCTTGATCGATCGGTTTTTCCGTGTAAGCGTACGAGAAAAAAGCGGCCTATCCATTTTAAGATCCATGGGGCAAAGCGGTGTTTTGGTTGCCGACCCCGTCAGCCTGATCCCCGCGGGGGATCTGAAACAATTTTGTTGTTGTGAGGCACCGTCTTCCTTCACCGCAACTTGCATTTTAAGAAGTCAGCCCAAAGCGGTCAAACGGCGCATTCGCGCCCTGCTCCGTCGAGAGGGGCATCCCGTGCGGGATCTTTCCCTCCTTTCTATGGAGGACTGGATAAGCGGGATTTGCCATGCCGAAACGGTGGTTACCAATTCCTTCCATTGCACGCTGATGTGCTTAAAGCTTCATACCCCCTTCTACGTTTTAACCGAGGAGGGAGCCCTTTCCGGCATGAATGACCGTTTGGTTTCTTTGCTTTCACGGTTCGGTCTGACGGATCGCATCGTTTCCTCCGATTCCATGCCCACGCCCTCTCCCATTTTCTGGGAGGCGGTGGATGAGGCTATGGAGCAGTACAGTGCCACTTTAAAGAACTTTATTCACGAGGCATTGATGAATGAATAAGTACAAAAAGCTGTTTGGTAATTCGTTGATCTTTACCGTTGCCTCCTTTGGAAGCAAGATTTTATCGTTCTTGTTCGTTCGGTTTTACACCGAACTGCTTTCCGTAGAAGAATACGGTATTATTGACGTTTTTACCACCACCTCCGGCCTTCTGTATCCCTTCCTGACCCTTAGCATCGTGGAGGCGGTGCTCCGCTTTTCCATTGATGACGAGGAAAACCGAAAAAAGACCTTTTCCTTAGGCTTTTTCACCGTCCTCGGCGGTAATCTGCTGTTGCTTTTCGCTTTGCCGCTTTTTGGCTTGAGTGAGATCTTCCGAGAGCACGCGATCATGCTGTTCTTCATTTCCTTTACCTCGGCCATGAACGTGATCTTTTCACACTTTTCCAGAGGATTGGGGAAAACGAAAATCTTTGCCTTGGGCGGTCTGATCCATACGGGTGCCCAGATTGGGTTGAACGTTTTGTTTCTTGCGGGCTTATCCATGGGCGTGCAGGGATATTTTCTGGCGCAGATTCTGGCGAATCTGATATCGGCGGCTTTTCTTCTTATTGCAGGCGGCCTGCATCGTTATTTCAGCCTTTCCTTTGACGGTGGCTATTACAAAAAAATGCTGCGCTACTCTGTTCCACTGGTACCCAATTCGGTATTTTGGTGGATCATGCAAGCCTCCGATCGCTATGCATTGATCTATTTTCTCGGAAACGGTGTTAACGGTCTTTATGCCGTGTCGGGGAAGATCCCCACGATCATTGATACTTTTTCATCCATCTTCTTTCAAGCGTGGCAGCTTTCCTCCGTAGAGGAAGCCAATTCCGAGGATAAAGCTGCGTTTTATACCAACGTGTTTCGCTTTGTTACCTCGGCGTTGATCCTGCTTGCTTCCTTTATTGTTTTGCTGATCCGCCCGTTGTTTCAAGTATTGGTAGCGGATGCATATTATTCTGCTTGGCGCTGTGCGCCGATGCTGATCTTGGCTTCCGTTTTTTCTTCTTGCTCCGGCTTCGTTGGTGTCAACTACGTTGCCATGAAAAAGACAGTTGGTGTGTTTTGGACTACCCTTGCAGGTGCTGTTACCAACATTTCTCTGAATCTTTTGCTGATCCCGCGCTTTGGTATGATCGGTGCCGCCTTTGCAACCTTCGTTTCCTTTTTCGTTACGTTTGTTTGCCGTGCCTTCCATACGGCAAAATTTGTCAAGATCCGTTACGGCGTACGCACCTTTGTGATCCCGGCGCTTATTTTATTCATTCAATGCATGGCGCTTTCTGTTGGCTTTGATACGATCTACCTTCAGGGTGTCGCCCTCATTTCCCTTTGCCTCATTTATTTTGAGGAAATTACTCTTTTGATAAGGAGAGTGCTTCGGTTTGGAAAAAATCGAATTGTGCGAAAGAAATAACTGTACGGGCTGCTTTGCGTGCTTTAGTGCCTGTCCTGCCGCATGCATTGCAATGAAAGAGGATAAAGAGGGCTTTCTTTATCCGGTCATAGATGAGACTCGGTGCCTTTCCTGCGGGCTGTGTCGCAAGGTGTGTCCCGTGCTTTCGGAAAAGAAAAAAGCTTCTTCACCTGCGGCGAAAGCGTCATATGCAAAAGATGAGACCCTTCGTGAGGAAAGCTCATCCGGCGGTGTTTTTTCCGTCTTGGCCGAAAGCGTTCTGGAGCGCGGCGGCGTGGTGTTCGGTGCCGCCTTTAACGAAGGAATGGAGCTTTGCCATGTTGCCGTGGAAAAAATGGAAGACCTTGCTCTCTTGCGCGGCTCAAAATATGTACAGAGTCGCATTGGCGATGCCTTTTCCCTTGCCAAACGGTATTTAGAGCAGGGAAGAGGTGTGTTGTTTTCCGGAACCCCCTGTCAGATCGGTGGTTTGAAGTCTTTTTTGAATCGGGAGTACGACAATCTGATCACCGTTGACGTGATCTGCCATGGTGTTCCTTCCCCTCTTGCCTGGGCTCAGTACCTGAGATCTCGTGAGAAAAAGGGGAGAAAGGTAAAAAAGGTCTCCTTCCGTCATAAAAAACTCGGATGGAAAAAGTACGGTATACGGCTTGATTTTCAAAAGGGAAAGCCCTATTTTGCTCCCTTGGATCGCGATCCCTATTTAAGAGGCTTCCTTGCCGATCTTTATTTGCGCCCCTCCTGTTATGCGTGCTCCTGCAAAGGAAACGCACCCGCCGCCGACCTGACCTTGGCGGATTTTTGGGGTGTGGAGAAAATTCTGCCTCAATGGAATGATGATCGCGGCGTTTCCTTGATCCTCGTTCACAGCGAGCAAGGGAAAGCGCTGCTGGAGAAGTCTTGCGGTAAGCGGATCACCGTTGATATTGATGCGGAAAAAGCGCTTCGGTATAACGGCGCTTATTACGCTTCTCCCTCAAAACCGCAAGCTCGTGAAAAAGTTTTAAAATTGATATCCGAAACGGATTTTGACCGAGCCATACGGCGTCTTTATCCTCGTAAAACGCTTTTGCAACGAGCCTTTCGCAAATTGCTTCGTCTGTTTGGTAAATCAAGATAAATGCTTTAAGGAGTTAAAACAATGAGTATTTTTAAAGACAAGACCCTTTTGATCACGGGAGGAACGGGCTCCTTCGGCAACGCGGTGCTGAACCGCTTTTTGCAGACGGATATTGCCCAGATCCGCGTATTTTCCCGCGACGAGAAAAAGCAGGACGATATGCGCCATGAGTTTCAGGCAAAAATGCCCGAGGTGGCGGAAAAGATCAAGTTTTTCATCGGTGACGTAAGAGATCTTGCCTCCGTCAAGAACGCCATGCACGGGGTGGATTATATCTTTCACGCCGCCGCCTTAAAGCAGGTGCCCTCCTGTGAGTTCTTCCCTCTGGAAGCGGTCAAGACCAACGTCATCGGCACCGATAACGTGCTCACCGCCGCCATCGAGGCAGGGGTAAAAAAGGTCATCTGCCTGTCTACCGATAAGGCCGCCTATCCCGTCAACGCCATGGGCACCAGCAAGGCTATGATGGAAAAGGTCGTGGTGGCAAAATCCCGCACCGTGGATCCCGAAAAGACCTCCATTATGTGCACCCGCTACGGCAACGTGCTTTGCTCCCGCGGTTCTGTGGTACCGCTTTGGATCGATCAGATCCGTCAGGGCAAGCCCATCACCATTACCGAGCCCTCCATGACCCGCTTTGTTATGAGTCTGGAGGAGGCTGTGGATCTGGTTCTCTTTGCCTTCGAAAACGGCAAGAGCGGCGATATTCTGGTACAAAAGGCTCCCGCCTGCACTATTGAAACGCTGGCCCGCGCTACCGCCGAGTTGTTCTGCCCCGAGACGGAGATCCGCGTGATCGGCATTCGCCACGGCGAAAAAATGTACGAGACCCTTTTGACCAACGAGGAATGTGCAGGCGCCATCGATATGGGCAACTTCTACCGCGTTCCCGCCGATACCCGCGGTCTTAACTACGATAAATATTTCAAGGAAGGCAACCGCGAAAGAAACCTTCTGACCGAGTTTAATTCCGGCAATACCGAGCTTTGGAGCGTAACGCAGGTCAAGGAAAAGCTGTTGAGCCTCCGCTATATTCGCGAAGAATTGGAGAAGCAGTAACTTCCATGAACGAAACCCAAAAGCAGCTTTTACAGCTGATCCGTGCCGCCCTGCAGGGAGAGGGAAAGCCCCTTCCCGAAAATGCGGATGTGGCAGGGCTTTATGAGCTTGCTACCCGTCACGGGGTATTGGCACTCTTCTATTACGGAGCCGTTGCCTGCGGTGTCTCTGCAGAGCATCCTATCGTGAAAAGCGCCGCCGCCACCGTCCTGCGGGAAGCCATGCTGGGCGAAAAGCAGCTCCTTTGCGGTCGCCTTGTGACCGAGGCCTTTGAGAGGGAGGGGATCGATCATCTCCCCTTGAAGGGTCTGCGTCAGAAAAGCCTCTACCCCAAGGCGGAAATGCGCGCCATGGGCGATCTGGACATCCTTATCCGCGAGGAGGACCACCCCCGCATCCTGCCGTTGATGGAGAGCCTTGGTTTTGCCCAGACCACCGTCAGCGATCATGAATTTGTCTTTCAAGGGAAGGGGATCACCGTAGAGCTCCACCGCCGCCTCATCCCCTCCTACAACAAGGATTATTACGCCTATTTCGGCGACGGCTGGAATCATGCCTCCTCCGTTGACGGCTCCCACGCCTTCGTCATGCCCCCCGAGGACGAATTTATCTACCTTCTCGTTCATTTTGCCAAGCATTATCGTGACGGAGGCATCGGTCTGCGGCACGTGACGGATCTTTACGTGTTCCTGAAAAGCGTTCCGCTTGAGGAAAAGATCTTGGAGGAAAAACTTTCAAAACTGCGGCTTTTCCCCTTCTATCAGAATCTGCACCGTGCCCTTGCCGTGATGTTTGACGGGGCAAAGGAGGACGAGACCACCGCACTCATTGCGGATACCGTCTTCGCCGCAGGGGTGTACGGCACTGCCGAGGGGCATTTGCTTTCGGGCAGTCTGCGGGTGGAGCGCAAGGAAAAAAGTACTCGCCGCGTTTCCCGAATGGCAAAGCTGCTGTTCCCCGATGCCACCCGCGTAAAGAATAAATACCCCGTCGTAGCAAAGCACCCTGTCCTTCTGGCGATCTATTGGCCCTACTATTTTGTAGCAAGAGTATTCGACCGCAGAAAGAGGGAAGAGTTCAAGCAGAACGTTTCTGCCATGGATAAAAGGGAGGTCTCCCGCTACGAGGAATCCCTGCAAAAGGTCGGACTTGATTTTTATTTTGAATAATACGGAGGAAGTATGAACGTTCTCATTACGGGCGCCAAGGGCTTCGTGGGAAAAAATCTCACCGAGGCACTGAAAAACCTTCGCGACGGTAAGGATCGCACCCGTCCTACTCTGTCTGTGGAGGAGATCTATCTTTACGATCTGGATTCTACGCCGGAGGAGCTGGACGAATATTGCCGCAAGGCGGATTTCGTATTCCATATGGCAGGGGTCAATCGCCCCAAGGATCCTGCGGAATTCATGCAGGGCAATTTCGGCTTTTCCTCTACGTTGCTGGATACCTTGAAAAAGCACGGCAATACCTGCCCCGTCCTTCTTTCCAGCTCCATTCAGGCCTCTCTCGTGGGGCGCTACGCTGAGGGAGAATACGGAAAGAGCAAAAAGGCAGGGGAGGAGCTTTTCTTCTCCTACGGCAAGGAAAGCGGTGCCAAGGTTCTGGTCTATCGCTTCCCCAATCTTTTCGGCAAATGGTGCCGCCCCAATTACAACAGCGTTATTGCTACCTTCTGTCACAATCTTGCCCACGATCTTCCCATTCAGGTGAACGATCCCTCTGTGGAGCTGGAGCTTTTGTATATCGACGATCTGGTAGAGGAAATGCTCCTTGCGCTGGAGGGAAGGGAGCACCGCTGTCGCTTTGAGGGGGCCACTGCTATCCCCTGCGAGGAGGGCGCCTTCTGTGCCGCCCCCGTCACCCATCGGGTGACCCTCGGTAGGATCGTGGAGCTTTTGAAATCCTTTTGCGATCAGCCCCAAAGCCTTATGATGCCCGCCATTCCCGCAGGAAGCTTTGAAAAGAAGCTCTATTCCACCTTTCTTTCCTATCTTCCCGCCGAAAAGGCGGTGTTCGATCTGAAAATGAACGAGGATGCCCGCGGCTCCTTTACGGAGCTTTTAAAGACCTCCTCCCACGGTCAGTTCAGCGTGAACGTATCCCGCCCCGGCATTACCAAGGGTCAGCATTGGCATCATACCAAGTGGGAATTTTTCATCGTCGTCAGCGGTAAGGCCCTCATTCAGCAGCGCCGCATCGGCTCCGACGAGGTGCTGGAATTTCGCGTCAGCGGAGAGAAGATCCGCGCCGTCCATATGCTCCCCGGCTTTACCCATAACATCATCAATCTGTCCGATACTGAGGATCTGGTGACCCTCATGTGGGCCAATGAGCCCTTTGATCCCAATCACCCCGATACTTTTTTTGAAGAGGTATGACCATGGAAATGAAACTTGATTACTCTGACGTCTCCTTCCAAAATAACGGCAAGCTGAAGCTGCTCATCATCGTGGGTACCCGCCCCGAGATCATTCGCCTTGCCGCCGTGATCGATAAGTGCAGACAGTATTTTGATACCGTTCTCGCTCACACGGGCCAGAACTACGATTATAACCTCAACGGTGTGTTCTTCCGCGATCTGGGTCTTGCCGATCCCGAGGTCTATATGAACGCCGTCGGTGACGATCTGGGTGCCACCGTGGGTAATATCATCAATGCCTCCTATAAGCTCATGCGTGCCATTCAGCCCGAGGCGCTTCTCATTCTGGGTGACACCAATTCCTGCCTCTCTGCCATTGCTGCCAAGCGCCTGCACATCCCCATTTTCCACATGGAAGCGGGTAACCGCTGTAAGGACGAGTGCCTGCCCGAGGAGACCAACCGCCGCATCGTGGATATCATTTCCGACGTCAACCTTGCCTATTCCGAGCATGCCCGCCGCTATCTTCATGAGTGCGGCCTGCCCAAGGAGCGCACCTACGTGACGGGCTCCCCCATGGCAGAGGTGCTTCGCCGCAACCTTCCCTTTATTGAAAAGAGCGATATTCATGCCCGCCTCGGTCTGGAAAAGGGAAAATACATCCTCCTTTCCGCCCATCGGGAGGAGAATATCGATACGGAAAAGAATTTCCTTTCTCTGTTCGGTGCCATCAATGAGATCGCCCGTCGGTACGATATGCCCATTCTCTATTCCTGCCATCCCCGCAGTCGCAAGCGTCTGGAGGAAAGCGGCTTTGAGCTGGATCCTCGCGTGATCCGTCACGAGCCCCTGGGCTTTCACGATTATAACTGCCTGCAGATGAATGCCTTTGCCGTCATCAGCGATTCGGGCACCCTCCCCGAGGAGAGCTCCTTCTTCACCTCCATCGGAAAGCCCTTTCCCGCCGTCTGCATCCGTACCTCTACCGAGCGCCCCGAGGCGTTGGATAAGGCCTGCTTTGTTTTGGCAGGCATCGATGACAAGAACCTCACCCGCGCCGTCTCTCTTGCCATCAGCATGACCGAAAACGGGCATCACGGCATTCCCGTACCGGACTACGTGGAGGAAAACGTCTCCACCAAGGTAGTCAAGATCATCCAGTCCTATACGGGCGTGGTTGACAAAATGGTCTGGCGCAAATATTAAAAGGAAAAGCACTTGCGAAGGCAAGTGCTTTTTTCGTGCGCAAAGAGGTGCGGTTCGATTTATTAAGCTTTGATTAATCCCGTCTTAAGTATGCATTAATGCTATTGAAAACGAAGGTAATAAACGATAAGTTAGAAATGGAGATTCTTATTTTTCTTGAGATTGGAGAATTACAATGAAAAACAGAGCTGTTTCTCTACTGCTTGTCGTTTTATCCGTCTTGCTTTTGGTTTCCTGCAGCAGCGCCCCGCCTCCTCTAACCACTGCTTGGCCTTTTGAAGAGATCACAATGGAGAATGTGCAGTATAATGGCTGGAGAAATATGGTATTTGGCGGACAATACGTTTTTTCTTCGGATGGTTTAGGAACTTTAGGTATGGGAAAGCTTGATCTTTTGACGAACGGCATTTCCGAGGTTTGCTTACGCCCCGACTGTAATCACGGGTTTCCGGGACAAATTCTGTTTGACCCGAATTATTGCCGCGTTTCAGCGATCAGCGAACCGCTTTTCGTAGTGGAACGGGAAATTTTTTATACCTACCACGTTTTTGAAGAAGTCAAGGAGAAAACGGAAAGCGGAGCGGAGAATAACGCGGATGAGATTGAAGAGAGCCGTATGGACGTGATCTATATCCTCGCTTCCTATAACTTCATTACAGGAGAAAGTCGAGACATTTTGCAAATCAGAACAACTGAATTTGAGCAAATGTATAAATTCAGTTATAGCAATGGATACATTTATTATTGCCGCAACATTGCCAAGGTGGATAATCCCGAAAAGAAAGAGGATTATCAGCTTTCCTGTTGCCGGATGAAGATCGGTGAATACAATGAGGAAATCTTGTTTGCTTTTGAGGAGGTATGTTCGCTTCCCGAGGGCGTTTTACCGGATCCTATTGCTACGGAGAATGGCAAGATCTATTTTACCTGCGTTGAAAGCGGGCGCCTTTTGGAAGTAGATACGGAAAGCCGTTGTGCCCGATTTTATTTGGGGGAGGGGGATGTCTCTTTCGGCACCTTTGATTCGCCGGGCGCTTTTTATGTTGACGGTTATATTTATTTTACGGCTGTATCTCCGGAGCTTGCCGGCACGGATGCCGAAATGTTTGTTGTGGAATTGCATCGTGTGAATTGTGCAACGGGGCAAACGGAAAAGCTGACCGAGGATCTCGTCCGCTGGTTTTTCGTTACCGATAAGCATATTTATTACGGCATGGCTCATGATATCCAACCGACCGAAGCACAGCTTGAAGAGGCTGGGGATAATTTGTCCGTTCATACGGTGAAGCGAATCGATCATAACGGGAAGAATGAGTGCTCCTATAAAATGAGGTTGCCTTCGCCTGACATTGCTCTTTTGGACGTGGTGGGAATAGGTGAATCGTTATATTTCCGTGCGAGTTATTTCAACTCGGAAGGTTCAACGCAAGAATTTTTCAAGGTAGTCTTTTGTTTGAAAGACGGAACGGTATCCGAAATCGGAAGAAAAGAAAGCGACAGCGCCGAAAACAAACCGACGTAGATAGGACTCGACTTGTTCAAAGCAAAAAGCACTTGCGAAGGCAAGTGCTTTTTTTGCCGAAAACTCTCGGCCTAATCTCCTTGACAAACGGGTAAAATTCCTATATAATAACTAAGTTCATATAGGGATGTAGCCAAGCGGTTAAGGCACCAGACTTTGACTCTGGCACTCGTGAGTTCAAATCTCGCCATCCCTGCCATCTAAAGACACCATTGAAATCTGAACCCACAAGTTCAGACTCAATGGTGTTTTTATTATAAAACCCAGTATTTATGCGGCTTTTCGAGGTCGCATTTTCTTTTTATCAGCTGGACTAAAAACAGAAAATCTTAAATTTTTCAATTATAAGATTAAAAAACAAACCTTTTCGAACCCATCAGTCTATCTGC
>JAFQMA010000046.1 GCA_017414535.1 Clostridia bacterium
CGACTATCGCGTGGTTTTCTGTTTACAAGAAAACCCCGAAACCAATCGGTTTCGGGGTTTTTGTTGTAAGAGTGATTATCTCTTGGAGAACGGGGAAGCGCGACGTGCGGCCTTGAGACCGTACTTCTTTCTTTCCTTCATTCTGGGGTCACGGGTGAGGAAGCCGGCCTTCTTCAGAGCGGGACGGAATGCTTCGGCATCTGCCTGAAGGAGAGCACGGGAAATGCCGTGACGGATAGCGCCTGCCTGGCCGGATACACCGCCGCCTACAACGTTGCAGACCACATCAAACTTACCCATATTGCCGGTAAGCTCCAGGGGCTGACGAACGATGAGCTTGAGGGTATCAAGACCGAAGTAGTCGTCGATGTCTCTCTTATTGATGGTGATAACACCGGTACCGGGATAGATACGTACACGGGCGATGGACTGCTTTCTTCTGCCGGTGCCGTAGAAATAAGGTTTTGCACTGGTATAATTCATGGTAATCTTCCTTCTTCCTTTCTTTCTAATCAGAACTCAAGGTTCTCGGGCTGCTGTGCGGCGTGCTGATGAGCCTCGCCTGCATAAACCTTCAGACGGAGAAGGCTCTTTCTGCCAATGGTGTTCTTGGGCAGCATACCCTTCACTGCAAGGAAAATAGCCTTTTCGGGGTTCTTGGACATCAGTTCCTTGTAACCGATCTCCTTGAGGCCGCCGATGTAACCGGTGTGGTATCTGTACTTCTTCTGCTCCAGCTTCTTGCCGGTGAGAATTGCCTTGTCGGCATTGATAACGATCACGTATTCACCGCAATCTACGTGGGGGGTAAACTCAGGACGGTTCTTACCGCGGAGAATGGTAGCGGCAGCTGCTGCAACCTTTCCGAGAGGCTTGCCCTGAGCGTCGAGAACGTACCATTTACGCTCGATGGTTTCGGCTTTTGCCATAAAAGTGGACATTGCATTTCCTCCGAATATCTTATTTTGCTTTGGTATTATACCCCTTGGGGGAAGGCTTTGTCAATACATTTTTGCAAAAAAACAAAAAAACAATTTCTTTCCTCCCGTTTTCTCTCGTTTTCTCTTAAAAGCTCGTTTTTTCTCTTTTGCAGTTACACATTATTTACAAATAGAGATCCCTCGGCAAAAGCCGAGGGATCGTGCTTATTTTGTCATTTCCAAAAGAACCCATTCTTCACTGCGACGGACATTTTTGAAGATAAAGCCCGCCTCCTCCAGTGCGGCGCGGACCTCCTGTTCTCTGCACTCCAAAATACCGGAGGCAAGAAGCGTTCCGTCAGGCTCCAAGGCGCGATACAGAAGAGGCGCCATATCCTTAATGATCTGCGCTACGATATTGGCCAGGATCACCTGATAGCCGCCGCCCATGGCGGAAAGCTTATCCTCCTCTGCCAGCACGTTGCCGCAGATGAGGCTTGTCATAGCAAGGTCGATGCCGTTTTTCTCCAGGTTTTCTGCCGTGGTGCGCACGGCGGCCTCGTCGATATCCACAGCGCAAAGATAGGATGCACCCAGCTTTGCGGCACCGATGCCGAGAATGCCGGAGCCACAGCCCATATCCAGCACGCGGTCACCGGGCTTCAGACAGGTCTCAGCGGCCTCAAGACACAGGCGCGTGGTAGCGTGGGTACCGCTACCGAAGGCAGCAGCCGGATCGATCTCGATGATCTCGCGTCCCCGCGTTTGCTCCTCGGGCACCTCGTCCCAAGCAGGCTTGATAAAGAGACGCTCCCCTACGGGGAAGGGATAGAAGTATTTTTTCCATCGGGTATCCCAATCGCTGCCCTCCACCAGACGGATCTCGGCGGTGATATCCTCATAGCCGAGAGTGGTGCAAACGCCCAGAAGATAATCGCGGATCTCACGGGCGCGGGATTCCTCTTCCCTTTCCATATAGAAACGGATCTTGGGCGTATCATCGCGATGGTCCAGCAGCTCGTCTTCAATATAATCGCAGAACATGGCACCTGCATTTTCCACAAGGTCTGCCAGATCCTGCACCTCAAAGGTATCATATCCCCCTGCAACAAGAAAGGTCGATACAAGATCGACCTTATCTTGGGGCACGGTGAACTCAAGTTCAACGTAATCCATATCAGAACACGAACTTCTCCAAGGACTTGGGGAGATCTGCCTGATCGATGGAGGAGGTAGTGATGCACTGTACCTCGTACTTCTCACAGACCTTTTCCAGTCTCATCAAGAACTCTTCCCACTCTGCCACGTTGTCGCCGCAGATCTTCAGAGAGGAATCGATGAAGAGATCCTTTACGTCGTAATTGGTAGCGAGAATGCCGCAAACCATGCCGTACAGCTCCTTGGCGCCGGCAGCACCGTAAGCCTCGGTATCTACCAAGCGAACCTTATGATTGACATCGAAGATGAGCTTATTGGACTTTTCCACGCAAACGACGTGTCCGGGGGAAACCTCCACAGCCTTGTTAGCCAGCTCGATCAGGTGCTTCGTCTTGCCACTGCCCTTTAATCCGATGATCAGTTTTAACATATTCATACCTATCCTTTCCAAACCCGAGAGGGTATGTTATCGTTGGAAATATATTACCATATTTTGAACAAAATTGCAATAGAAAATTAGGCACCGAAGGGGCATTTTTTTGATTTTGTGAAAAAGCACCAAGGTAAATCTTTGTTTTTCAATTATTTTGTATAGCCGGGCTTGCCCAAATTGCGGAACATCTCGGTCTTATACTGCTCTACGCCGGGCTGATCGAAGGGATTGATGCCCAGCATGGTGCCGCTGAGAGCGCAGGCAAGCTCGAAGAAATAGTAGAGATAACCGAGGCATTCCTCCGAGGGACGGGGAAAGCGCAGACACAAAACGGGCACACCGCCGTTGGAATGTGCAAGGCAGGTAGCCTTGGCGGCATTGTCGTTGATATAGGAAAGATTCTTACCTGCCAGGTAGTTCAGTCCATCCACGTTTTCCGCAGCATTGGGCACGGTGGGATCGGACAGGGCAGGATCAAAGAGCACCATAGTCTCGAAGAACATCCTCTCTCCCTCCTGCACGTACTGACCGATGGAATGCAGGTCGCGGGTATAAACGGCAGAGCAGGGATAGATTCCCTTGCCCTCCTTACCCTCGGACTCGGCAAATAGCTGCTTGAGCCACTCGCCGATGGCATCGGCGGCAGGACGGAAGAAGGAGAACAGCTCCAGCTTCTTGCCGTCGTTATAGAACAGATTGCGCATAGCGGCGTACTGCATGCAAAGATTCGTTTCAAAGGGATTGTTGGTGAACTCCTCCTTAGCCTTGGCGGCACCGTCCAGCAATGCGCCCAGATCCGCACCGCTGACAGCGATGGGAAGAAGCCCCACGGCGGAAAGAACGGAGTAGCGGCCGCCGATATTGCCGGGAACCTTGAAGCACTCGTAGCCCTCCTTCAGGGCAAGCTCCTTCAACGTGCCGGGACGGGGTCTTTCATCGGTGGTAACGAAAATGCGGGAAGCGGCCTCCTTGCCGTACTTTTCCTCCATCCAGCCGCGGAAGAAGCGGAAAGCAACGGCGGGCTCGGTGGTCGTACCGGACTTGGAGATCACGTTCACGCAAACACTCTTGCCCTCGCAATACTCCAGCAAGCGGGCCAGCTCCTCACCGTCCAGATCGGTACCTGCAAAGCAGATGGCGGGGCCTTCCTTGCGGAAGGCGTTACGATCCTTGCCCCAAAGAAAATCCATGGCGGAACGGGCACCGAGATAAGAGCCGCCCACGCCGATGACAACGAATACCTCACACTGCTGACGGATACGGGCGGCGGCGTCACGGATGCGCGCGATCTCATCCTTGTCGTAATCCTCAGGCAAGGTGAGCCAGCCCACGGGCTGAGAGCCGTCGGCAACGAAGCCCTTTAGGGTTTCCAGCGCCTTTTCTGCCTTTTCCTTCCAAGCGGAAAGCTCCTCGAGCTTTTTATAAAATTCTGCATATTCAAGATCGATTTTCATTTTGATCTCCTTTTGTTTAGCGATATTTTAATATTTTACATGTTGTGAATAATATAGTCAACACCAAGCAAATTTATTTCTGCAATTCGCCATAAAACTGCCATCATCTATTGACAAAATAAAATCCCATGTTATAATCTATCTGTATCAAATGAGACACTTTAGAGGAGAGGAGCAGGCGATGACAACACAAGAGATCGACGTACTGCTGAGCTGTCCCCTTTTTCGCGGGGCAGACGAGGCTCTCCTTTCGAAAAAGCTGTCACAGGCAGGCGGAACGGTCGTTCCCTTCTTCCGCGGAGAAAGGATCCTGACGGAGGAGGGCGAAAGCAAGAGGATCGGTGTGGTCCTGCGAGGATCGCTTCACGTTTATTCCGATGAAAGTCGCAGTACCCTGATGAACCGACTTCTCCCCTCCTCTCCTCTTGGCGTATCGGCTCTTTACGCCGCGCACGGTGCGGAATCCGTGGTGGTGGCAGCATCGGACGGAGAGCTGCTTTTGTTGAATGAAAAAAAAGCAGACGTTCTTTGGGAGGTGCCTCTCCTCCGCCGCAATCTGATCGCATTTTTGACCGACCGCATTCGCTTTTTAAGCACGCGCATCGCCTCTCTGACCGCGCCCTCGGCAGAAGGACGGTTGGCGGATTTTCTGCTCCGAAGCTGCGGCTCGGAGAGCAGCGTTACCCTTCCCTCCTACACGGCGCTTGCCAAGGGATTGAGCCTCGGCCGCGCCAGCCTTTACCGCGCGCTTGACACACTGGAGGGGGACGGCGTTATCCGCAAGGAGGGCAAGACCATTACCGTTTTATCAAAGAAACAATTAGATCAATATTGAAAGGAGATCTATCATGAAAAAAATCTTCGCACTTCTTCTCACCCTCGCTCTGCTGGTGCCTTTGACGGCATGCAAATACGAGATCCCCAAGGGGGAAAACGAGCCTCCCCTTGACGGTCCCATCGAGAGCTACGAGGCTCCCTCCGGCGGGAACGGTACCGTTCGCATCATGGCCATGACCGGCCCCACGGGTATGGGTCTTGCCGAGCTGATGCACAACGATAAGGCAGGCAGCGGCAACGGACTGGATTACTCTGTTGAGCTGGTCTCCTCCCCCGATCAGGTGATCCCCGCCTTCGTGCAGGGCAACGTTGACATTGCGGCAGTGCCCATCAATTTGGCCTCCGTGCTGTACGCCAAGACGAACGGCGGCGTAAAGATCATCTGCGCCAACACCCTGGGCGTGCTCTACATGCTGGAAAACGGTGACAGCGTCAAGAGTGTTGCCGATCTGAGAGGAAAGACGATTTACGCACCCAACCCTGGCTCTACCCCCGAATACATCCTTCGCTACGTGCTAAAGGAAAACGGCATTGATCCCGACAAGGACGTGACCCTCGAATTTCTCACGGGCGGCGACGAGGTTGCCGCAAAGCTGGCCAGCACTCCCGGAGCCGTCGGCATGCTTCCCGAGCCTAAGAAATCCGCCTTTCTTTCCACCAATACTCAGTTCCGCGTAGCCCTTGATATGACCGAGGAATGGAATAAGGTGGCAGGCGAAGGCAACAAGCTGGTGCAGGGCGTTTTCGTCGCAGCCGCGACCTTTGCAGACGAAATGGATTGGGCCGTGCGCACCTTCATGGAGGACTACAACAGAAGCCAGAGCTTCGTGAACACCAACGAGCTGGGCGCGGAATACGTCGTGGAGGCAGGCATCATTCCCAAGGCCCCTCTTGCCAAGAAGGCCATTCCCGGCTGTAACATCACCTTCCTTGACGGCCAGGCTATGAAGGATGCGGTAACCAAATGCCTGCAGGTGCTCTTTGACGCAAACCCCGCTTCTATAGGCAGTGCAATGCCCTCCGATGACATTTTCTATATCGAAGAAGCTCCCGCGATGCCCGATGAAGATTAAAAAAACCTTACTAAGGGCGGCGATGACCATTGCCGCCCTTGTTTTTTGGGTGCTGATCTGGCACCTTTTGGCCGCAAAGGTGGCCCTCCCCTTTGTTCTGCCCGCGCCCCTTGAGGTAGGCAGGCTCCTTTGGGGACTGGCCGGAGAGGCGGATTTTTACAGAACGCTCCTCTCCTCCTTTCTTCGGGTGATAAGCGGCTTTGGCGGCGGCCTGCTGCTGGGCTTTGGGCTGGGCATGCTCTCTCACTTTGCTGCGCCCGTGCGCATTCTGCTGTCTCCCTTAATGGCAGCGGTGAAGGCTACCCCCGTAGCCTCCTTCATTTTAGTGGTGCTGTTCTGGATGGAGCGGCAGGAGGTGCCCGCCTTCATCAGCCTTGCCATGGTATTGCCCATTGTCTATCAAAACACACTCCTCGGCTTTGAAAAGCGGGACGGAGCCCTGACGGAGATGGCAAGGATCTTTCGCATTTCGCCCCTGCGCCGCTTTTTCCGCATCGATCTTCCCCAGGTCGTGGGCTTTGTGATCAGCGCAGGCAAGACCGCCCTTGGACTTTCCTGGAAGGCGGGCATTGCCGCAGAGGTGCTGGCCCTGCCCAAGGCCTCGGTGGGCTACATGATCTATAACGCAAAAATGTATCTGGAAACGGGTGAGCTTTACGCCTGGACGGTGGCCATCGTACTGTTCAGCGTGATCCTGGAAAAGCTTTTCGTATTCCTGTGCAACAGATTGGGAGGTGCCATCCATGCTTCGGGTCGTTAAGCTATGCAAGAGCTACGAGCACGCGGTGCTTTCCGATTTTTCCTATGATTTTCCCGACAGGGGGCTCTTCCTGTTAAAGGGCGAATCGGGACGGGGCAAGACCACCCTCCTGCGGCTTTTGGCAGGGCTGGAAAGGCCCGACCGAGGCGAGATCCTGCGGGCGGAGGACGCGGTTATCTCCGCCGTCTTTCAGGAGGCGCGCCTGGTGCCGCACTTAAGTCTTTTGGACAATCTCCTTCTGGTTTCAAAAAAGAAGGACAAGCGCCGTGCCATGGAGATCCTAACGCGGCTTCGTCTTGCGGAGGCGGCGCATAAAAAGCCCCCTGCCCTTTCGGGCGGTATGAAGCAACGGGGTGCCATCGCTCGCAGCATCTATTACGGCGGAAGCATTTATTTATGGGACGAGCCCACCGGTGAGCTTGACCCGGAAAACCGCAGGATCGTTTGGGAATATGCCGCGCAGCTTGCCGAAAACGCCCTCGTGATCTGCGTGACCCACGACCGAGATCTTCGGGATGGCACGGTTATTGAATTAAAATAAAGCAAAAATATTCCGCAAGAAACGCATAGAACAATCGCCCTGCCGATAGCGGCAGGGCGATTCTTTTTTAGGGGTGATATACTTGGAGCCTTGCGGCTCGCGAGAGAAGGAACTCAAATTATCAAAGACAAAGCTACACGCTGACAGAATACTCCTTTTTAAAGCCATGGGCACCGAAAATCTGCCATTTTCCTACTCCCAACCGTTGTAATACGGCATTTCTTTCTTCCAGGCATAATTTAGGATCCGTGTCGACAGAGGTCATCAAGATGGGCGCGTATTTATTATACTGCTCCTGTTGGGAGGTAAGTCCGCGCATATTGATATAAACGTCGCCCGTAATGGCAATATGATTGGAATAATCGATCAAAATGATCTCCCCGGGTAAATGTCCGCCCTTTCCCTCATATACCTCAAAGCTCAGCTCGCCGAAATTGTAAAAGCCGATCTGGGTGATAGGCTTATCATACGATTCCGCGCTTTTCCATGGCTTAATGAGCTTTTTTGGGTCTACGGGGCGGTATTCGGTAAGAATCTTGCAGATGTTGATATACGGCTTATGCAAAGCATTTTCTTCTCGGTATCCGTCAAGCCCGTTATATTCCTTTTCCAAGCACTTTGCCGTTTTTTCACCGGTAATGACCTCATCAAAGAGCGGCAAAAGACCGCAATGATCTACGTCTGCGTGCGTTACAAGGATCCTCTTTTTCACCGTGTCAAAGTCAGGAACGATCTTTCTGAAGATCTCAAGCATTTCCTTTTGATAACAGGCATAGCCGCTATCTACAAACAAATACTCCCCGTTGCTCTTGATGAGCATGGTATTGCTGCCGCAAGGCGGCTCGATCAAAACGATTTCCGTGTTTTCGGAAATTTTGTGCGTGCTTATGCGAGGCATAAAGTTTTCTCCCTTGGAAAGACTCAGCAATTCCACGAACTTGCTGATGCTGTCAAAGGTTTTGTAAGGGGAAAGACCTTTTTCGTCTAACGTTTGCATGGCAAGGTTGACGTTGATCAAAAGTTCTTGATTTGCGTCGGCCGACAGTCCCATCATTTGCGACAATCCCAAAACGTACGAATTATAAAAAATACTGTTATCGTATACGTTCTTGGAATGGTTATAGTCAATGACCCGCACCTTGCACAGCTTTTCCGCTCGGGTCAGAAAAGAAGAGATCCTATCGGAATCCTCCACGTACAATCCCATTTTGAAATACTGAAAATCCGTGCCGTTTTCCTGTGAGCTTATATAAGAAATATTGAAATTAAATTCGCTGATCAGCTTCAGAACGTCGGTAACGCTTCCGGGTTCGTCCTTCAGCCTGAATTCCAACAAAACGACGCTTGTTTTGTTATCGTCGTTATTGCCTAAGTATCCGATCTTTTCGAGCTCCGAATCTGCTTTTTGAAGTTGTTTTTCCGTTCCCTCCGCATCGATAAACAACGTGTGGGAATCAACAGCCTTATTGTAGCTTACGCGAGTGATATTGATATTCAATGAGGAAAAACACTCGCTGGCTTTTAAAAAGGCGCCAATATGGTCGGGCATAGACGTTATATAGGTTTTTTTCATACTATCACCTTCAGAGAAACAAAAGTAATTCCTGTTACATTATAGCATAAGAAAAAAGAATAACAATAGAAATCCGCCCAATTTCTCGGGCGGATAATTTTTGTTTTAAAAAATGCAATTACTTGTTTGCTATTATAGCCCGTGATGCGGTAAGCTTGGCGTTAGCTACGGCTGATGCGGAAATACTTCTTCGCAAGATAACCCAAGGAGAGACCGAATTTTTCACGGATGAATACGACGGCTACCACCGCAAGGGAAACAAAGAAGATGAGGATCGTGGCAAGCCACGGGAAGCCCCCCTCCTCCTCGAAATCAGTGTCGTCCTCACCGCCATGGCCGGCCGCCGCCTCCAGGATGAAAATAGCGGTGAGCTTCACGTCCTCTCCGGGGATACGCACCTGCACGTCGGGGGAGGTCTCCTGCGCAAGTAGCACGTCGTCCACACTGCTCTCCCAGCGGGAGAACACATAGCCCTTCATGGGGATGGCGCGGAGGGCCAGAACAGTGCCCTTTTCATAGCTTCCCTCTGTGCCCTCTACACTGCCTCCTGCGGAGGAGCTGAGCTTTAAGGCATAGCTGCCCTTGCCAAATACGGCAGTGACGATACAGTCCTCGGGGGGCATGGTAAAGGTGGTGACGGCCTTATTGACGTCGGCAAATTTTCCGCTTTGCGCAGAGCATTCCCAACGCAGGAAGACGTAGCCGTCATCGGGCACGGCGCGCAGGTCGTAAATGGAATCCACGCCGAAGCGTACGGTGTCCTCCACGGGAGTGACCTTACCTCCCTCGGTGGCGGTAATGGTCAGATTCTTTACCGAGGAGGCGAACACGGCCTTCACCGTAAAATCGCCTGCATGGCAAGAAAAGGAGGTGCCCAACTGATCCACATCGGAAAACTCAATGCCGTCGGCACTGGTCCAGCGCACGAACACATATTCATCCTCGGGCGTGGCAAGCAAGGTGATATCCTCGTGGATGGTACAGGAATAAAGCCCCTTTTCGTCCGGCTCCTTCCCCTCTACCTCCACCTTTCCCTCGCCGTCGATCTCCACCTTGAAGTGGTAGGTAACGTAATCAAACTCCAAAGAAAGGATCACGTCTCTCTGAGGCATGGTAAAGGTCAGGGTCTGACCCTTCATCACCTCGTCAGGAAGATACAGCGTGTCACCCTCGTCCATCCAACGGATAAAGCGATAGCCGGTGTAGGGGGTCGCCTCCAGCTTGACCTCCTCACCGGGGGCAAACTGCTTCGTAGCGAAATTGGCACGTCCATATTCATTTTGGCGCACGGTCACGCGATAGCTGGATTTGGTCTCGGCAAAAACGGCGCGCAGGCCCAGCGGCTCAGCGGGCATGATAAAGGTCAGGGGGTTGGTTCTTGCTTTTTCATCGGGCAGAGTCCCCTGATACGCATCCCACACATCGAAGTGCTTCCCTTCGGGAGCGGTGGCACGGATCTCCACCGAGACACCCTCGGTCACCTCAAGTGTCGTACCCGTCTGCTCCGTTCCGTCAACGAGCACAACTACGCTGCCTCCGCCCACGGTATCCACACTGAGGGCATAGTTTTTTTTCGTTTGCTCTCCCTCGCCCTCCTCTGCAAAAACAGCAGGTGAGGCAAAGGAAAAAAGAGTCAAGCAAAGCAGGAAAAGTGCCCCAAGGGCACAGCATTTTTTCTTCATGCCTTCTCCTTTCCGAATGGTTTTTTAAAAAAACGGGAACAGTAATGAAAAAACGGTGGTAAAAATGGGAATGGCAAATGAATTACAACAGCGTATCAATCGCTGTCTGAACGTAGACGGGGCCTTTGATTATAAGCTCCGCCCCGTAGTGATCGGCGGAAAAAGAGGAATTCTTTGTTACCTTGTGGGCTACACGGATGCTTTGGCCACGGAGCGCTGTCTCTCTGCTTTGCTCCGCATCACAGAGGAGGAAATGGCCTCGCTTTCCTCCATGGAGGAGCTGTTAGAGCGATATTTACCTCTGGCCTCCGCAGAGGTATGCCCCACGGCTGAGAGAGCCGCCGGAGAGATCCTGCGAGGTAGCATGAGCTTGGTTTTGGAGGGCTTTGAGCAGATCCTCCTCGCTGACGTACGCCTTTTCCCCGTTCGTTCCCCCAACGAGCCCGAAAAAGACCGCACTCTACGGGGACCTCACACGGGCCTGGGGGAAAGCATGGTGTCGAGCCTCGTACAGATCCGTCGTCATCTACGAACGGGTGATATGCGCACAGAGCGATATCTGGTTGGTAAAAAATATCCTAACGAGGTCTGTCTCCTGTCTCTGGAGGGACGTGCGGATAAGGCACTTTTGGAGCGGATCCGAGACCGTTTGCGGAACGCCAAGGTAGCGGGGCTTGCCATGACGCAGGAAAGTCTTGCCAACCTACTGTTTCCCATGAAAGGGCTTCGCCTTTTCAATCCCTTTCCGCGGGTGCGCTACACGGAGCGTCCCGATGTGATCGCAGCGGCACTGATGGAGGGGAAGGTGGTGCTGCTGTGCGACAATTCCCCTTCCGCGTTGCTTCTGCCGGAAACCGTTTACGATTTCTTTGAGCAGACGGACGATTACTACTTTCCGCCTCTCACCGCAAGCTATTTAAGATGCGTACGCTTTCTGGTTTTTTTGACTTCGATCTATCTGATCCCTATCTGGCTTTTGGCGGTGCGGAATGCCGCAAGGCTGCCCTCGTCCCTTTCGGCGCTTTTGGCAGACGGAGACTATACGGTACCGCTATTTTTGCAATTTCTTATTATAGAATTTGCCATTGACGGTCTGAAAATGGCCTCCCTCAACACGCCAAGCACCCTGGCGGGATCCTTTTCCGTGATCGGCGGTCTGCTTTTGGGCGAGTACGCCGTGAAAAGCGGCTGGTTCCTGCCCCAGACTATTTTATATTCCGCCTTTACCAGTATTGCCAATTTTATTCCCACCAATTACGAACTGAGCTACAGCTTTAAATTTATGCGGATCAGCCTGATCCTTTTGGTGGAATTTTTCGGAAACATCGGCCTGGTGGCAGGTACCGTTCTTTGGCTTTTAATCCTTGCCTCCACGCGCACGGTGGCGGAAAAGGGATACTTGTATCCCTTTCTCCCCTTTCATCCCAAGGGGATCAAAAAGATCTTTTTCCGCAGTCTGCACGGAAAGGAAGAATCATCCGAATAGAAAAATTTTGCCGAAAACTCACGCTTTCGGCAAAATCTGTTTATATTGTTCTTACTCTGCTTCTGCGGGAGCAGCTTCTTCCTCAGCGGGAGCAAGATACTCGGCATTGTCAGCTACGATCTCTTCCTCAGCCTCGGCCTTTTCCTTTTCGATGAGAGTACGCATGGACAGGCTTACGCGGTGTGCCTCGTAATCGATATCGATCACCTCAACGGTTACCTCGTCACCTACGGCCAGCACCTCAGCGGGGTTGGCGATCTTACGATCGGCGATCTGAGAAATGTGGATCAGACCGTCGATACCGGGAATCAGCTCGGCAAAAGCGCCGAAGGTGGTCAGGCTGACGATCTTTACGGTGGCAACGTCACCCGCGCTGTACCGATCCTTCAAGAGGTTCCAGGGGTTGGTCTCCTCGGTCTTGTAGCCCAGGCTGATCTTGCGGGTCTCAGGATTGATCTCCTTGATGAAGACGGTGATCTCATCGCCGATGGATACGACCTCAGCGGGATTTTTGATCTTCTTCCAGGACAGTTCGGTAATGTGAACCATACCGTCCACTCCGCCCAGATCCACGAATGCACCGTAGGAGGTCATAGACTTGACCTTGCCGGTGTAGACCTGATCTACGGCTACCTGTGCCCAGAACTGCTCCTCCAGAGCCTTTCTCTGCTCACGGAGAACCTCACGGATGGAAGCAATGGCTCTCTTTCTTGCGGGGTCGATCTCAACGATCTTGAAGGCGACCTCCTGACCCAGCATGGGATCCAGGCTTGCGCCCTTGGGGGACCCGGTAAGAGATGCGGGAACAAAATAGCTCTGCAGCTCGTCTGCTACCAGCACGCCTCCCTTGATCACGCTGACGACCTTACCGGAGAGAACGGCGCCGTTCTCATAGGCTTCCTGAGTCTTAGCCCAGCCGGCACGGGAATCTACGCGCTTCTTGGATACCTGCACGGTACCCTCGGGGTCATTGAACTTCTGCACCAATACGGTGATCTCATCACCGGGCTTGAAGCTGGCCGCAAGATCGGATTCGCTGTCAGCCACTTCGCCGGAAGGAAGGATGCCGGTATGCTTAATACCGAGATCCACATGTACTTCATTCGTAAAGACACTGGTTACGATACCCGTAACTTCTTCTCCTGTTCTGATCGTTCTAAAGGTTTGGTTGAGCATTTCCTCAAAGCTCATTTCGTCGTTTCTGATTTCCGACATGGTTTGTATTACCTCCTTGATCACGCTATCCGGAGTAGAGGCTCCCGCCGATATTCCGATAGTCATGTTCTTTCTGAATAAATTGTGCGGCAATTCCGCCGCGTTTCTGATATGAACGGTACGGCAAATCTCTTTGCTGACCGAAACCAGCTTTTTGGTATTGCTGCTGTTCTTACCGCCGACGATCACCACAAGATCGCTTTTTTCGGCAATATCGCGCACTTCCTTCTGGCGGATCTCAGTTACGTTACAGATCGTATCGTAAAAAACGGGATCGCGGAAGAAGGCACGGGCTCTTTCGCAACATTTTTCCCACTGACGGATGCTGTGGGTAGTTTGGGATAAAAAGACGTGGCGACGGTCTGGATCGGCTGTTTCCTCATAGCGGATCAGATCCTCCTCACCGCCGATGACCACCACGGGATTACGCTTGGCAAAGCTGACGATGCCCAGCACCTCAGGATGCTTCGGATCGCCCAAGAGGACCAGTGTGGAAAAACTTCCCTCTCTCTCGGCCCTTTGCTCCTCCTGCCGCACGATCTCATGGATCTTTTTTACGAAGGGACAGGTGGCGTCGATATAGGAGATGCCCATTTTCTCCAGCCTCTCCGTCAGAGAGGCTGGAACGCCGTGGGTGCGGATAAACACGAGGGAATCCTTCTCGATGCCGTCCAGATCCTCCTCGGCCAGATTGACCACGCCGCGTCGGGCAAGGGATTCGTTAAAATCCTCGTTGTGAATGATGTGTCCGAGGGTATATATCTTACATTTTTCTTCGGACAGGTGCTGCTCCATCAGCTCCACCGCGCGGCGCACGCCGAAGCAAAAGCCTGCGTGCTCGGACAAAAGGATCTTCATTTCAGAGCCTGCTCCCTGGCAGCCCCTTCCAATGCGGCAACGTTTTCGTAGATCTGCTCGGTGATGGCAAGAGACTTCTCCTTCTTGCTCAGCTCCTCAGCGGCAGAGAGGGACAAAAGCTCGCCAAAATGGATATAGGTGCGGCGAAACAGGCGAACCTTATATTTTTTTGTGAAAATTCCAACGGGCAATATCTTGGCGCCCGAAAGGGCGGCCATAAGCCCCGCACCTGCCTTGAACTCCTCCTTATTCAGGGGATGACGGCAACGGGTTCCCTGAGGAAAAATGGTCATGATCTTGCCTGCCTTTAATTCTCTCACGGCCCGGCGGAGCTTGGCAGCGTCACCACCGTCACGGGACAGCGGGATCACGCCGCAACCCTTCATCCACTTGCCGACGATCGGCTTGTGAAACAACTCCTCCTTGGCCATAAAGGTCAGCTTGCGAGGCAAGGAAATGGCAAGAAACAAAGGATCAAAAAAGGAAATGTGATTGGGACATACAATGATCCCCGTTTCGGGAAGAACGGCGGGACAATTTACCAAGCGGCAAGGAAAGAAAAAACGGATCAGCGGTCGAAAAAAACCGACCAATCGATCATAGAGAACCATACTATCCTCCCGCATAAATAAATCAATGCTTATTATAGTACACGGAAGTGGAAAAGTCAAGGCAATCCCGCGAGTTTTTTGTATATTTATTGTGTATATTTTTGAATAAAAACAGAAGTAAAAATAAAGCGAGAGAAAAAGATAAAAGGAGTCTGCGACAGGCAGACTCCTTTGCTTTTTGCTTAATCCAAGGCCTTGGGAACGGGCGGATCGCCGTAGCCGTCCACCCAGACGGCATCAAAGGGTGAAGGCCCTTCGGGGTGCCAAAGATCGGCCTTCTGAAAGGCCATTTCGGGGCGGCAGGGCACGTCCAATTCCTCGGGCAGGGGCATGATCCTGGCGGGAAAGCCCATGACCAAAGATCTTGGGGGAACGTCCTTGGTGACCACGGCGCCGGCGGCGATAAAGCTGCGCTCTCCGATACGGACACCGGGCAGGATCAGGCATCCGCCGCCGATCATCACGTCGTCCTCCACAAAGGCGCCCTTGGTAATATCCTCGGCTCTGCCGGGACGCTTTTCATTGAGAAACACCACGTTGGGACCGCAGATGACGCGATTACCGAATACGGTTCGGCTGGCAACGTAAACGTGGCTCATGAGGCGCACTGCATCTCCCATTTTCACCATTCCCTCAATGACAGCGCCGTTGGTGACGGTGCAAAAATCGCCCATTTCCACGCGGGCACGGATAACGGTGTGATGGCCGCTCTGAAAATAGTTGCCGATTTTTACGTCGCCGTAAATGATGGTGCCGGCACGGAGGATCCCGTTTTCACCGATAACGGCCTTGCCGCATTCGGGATGATATTTCAAGCCCACCGTCACATTTTCTTCCACGATGGTGCTTTCGCCGATCCGGGCGTTTTCGTATTGCTTTTTTACCATGTCGATACTCCTTTTTTATGTTATCCGCCGAGGGCGGTCAAGACACTTCTTTTGCCAAGCGATACTCCCGTTCTACCCTTTTGCGGCAATGCAAAAAATAGATCGCGTTTGCCACGGAGGCAAGAAAATACGACAGCGGATAGCACAGGAACAAAAACCAAAAGGCTCGGTAGAGGGGCAGAGCCAAAATGGGCCAAAGAATACGCACCGCCGCCACGCAACAAAAATTGGTCACGGTAGGGACGGCGGTCTTGCCGAAGCCCTCCAGAGAGCCTGCAAAGAGCTCGCCCGACACGTTGATGCAATGTCCAACGGAAAGCATGAGAAGCTTTTGGAAGGCAAGATCTCGCACCGCGGGATCCTCGGTAAAAAAGCCCAGAAAGAAATCGGAGAAGATCAGGGTGATCGCAGTCAGGGCCAGCAGAAGCACACTCGTTAAAGGAATGAGGGTGCGAAGGAAGCGATCCACACGGTCAAAGCGCCCCGCACCGTGATTTTGCGCCACGAAGCTGACAGCGGTATTGTGAGTGCTCATATTGATCAGAGACAAGAAGGAGGAAACGGTGGTGCTGGCGGCGTTGCCCGCCACGGCGGCAGTGCCAAAGGAATTGACCGCAGAGGAGATGAGCACGTTGGAAAAGCTGTACATACTGCTTCCGATGCCGCAGGGAAGCCCCACCTTGGCGATCTGCAAAGCACTTTTCCCGTCAAAGCGGAGACCACCCTTCAAAGCGCGGTATTCTCCCGCCGGATGAAACAAGATATAGAGCACCGCGAGGGCGGAGGCATATTGGGAAACGGCAGTAGCAATGCCAACCCCCGCATGATCCAGCCCCAAGCCCATAACAAACAGAAGATTAAGGAGAACGTTCAAAACGCCAGAGGCCGTCAGGATCCACATGGGACGGCGGGTATCACCGTTGGAGCGAAGAACGGATGCGCCGAAGTGATAGACCATGGAGGCAGGCTGAGCCAGAAAGATGATCTTCATATAAAGAGCGGCGGCCTCCAAAAGATCGCTCGGGCAATCCAATAGGCGAAGAAGGGGCGTGGCAAGAAAAAAGCCGATGGAGCCCAGCACAAGGCCGGAGATCAGAGAGAGGATCATCGCCGTTTTGAGCCCACGGGCAAAGGCCTCCTCATCTCCTGCCCCGCGGGCGCGGGCACAGAGCACGTTGGAGCCGGTGGAAAGACCGATGAACAGATCTCCCAAAAAGCCCGTAATGGCCGTAGATGCACCCACCGCCGCCAGAGAAAAATCACCGTCGTCGGCAAAATTTCCCACCACAACAAGGTCAGCGGAATGATAGAGCCTCTGGATCAGTGCCGTCAGCAAAATAGGAAGGGCAAAGGATACCGTGCATTTCAGCACGTTTCCGCGCGCCAGATCGATGGTGTGGGCCGAACGCATGCTTCCTCCGAAAAGAACGAATAACAGTTAGTTGCAAACGCAACGATTTTCTTGCCTCTATTGTACTCCTCTCTCCTCTGCTTGTCAAGCCGTTTCGCCGAAAAAAGCCGCCCCTTTTTAAAGAAAAGAGGCGGCAATGAGACTTGAAGGGGGGCAGCTCTTACCGTGCGTCGGCGGGGACGGGCTCTCCGTCAGCAGAGGAGGTTTGCAGGCCGGCAAGATACTTTTTTTCCTCTCTGCGGTGGCACAGATAGAAATTCACCGTTTGCACCACGGAGCAGAGGACCCAGGAGATAGGATAGCAGATCATCAGGAAGGAATAGGTATTGTTGAAGGGCAAAACGAAGAGCACCCATACGATACGGGGCACGCAGATGCAGAAGATATTCAGCACGGTGGGGCCCGTGGATTGACCGAGGCCGCGCAGACAGCCCACGGCGATCTCTGCCACGGTATAAAGGAAATAGGTCCCTGCGATCATGCGAATACGGGGCATAGCAGCCGCAATAACCTCTGCCTCCTCGGTGAAAAGGCCAAGGAAGAATTCGGGGAAGAGATTGACCAACGTGCTACCCACAAGAAGCACGGCGTTCAGCACCAAAATTCCCTTCCAGAACAGACTCTTGATGCGCCCGAAGTCGCGAGCACCGAAGTTCTGTCCGGCAAAGGAGGTAACGGCATTATAAAAGGCGGAAATGATCATGAAAAGCAGAGCATCGATATTGAAGGCGGCGGAATTTGCCGCAATAATGAGCTTGCCCATGGAATTGATGGCACCGGAAATAATCACGTTGGACAGGCTGAACACGATGCCGTTGAAGCCGCAGGGAATACCGATGCGGCAGATCTCGCGGAAGGCGGCGGAATGAAAGCGCAGCTCCTTAAAGCGCAGGCCGTACTCCCCTTCCCGATGAAAGAGAACCAGCAGCACCAGCGCGGCAGACAGATAATTGGCAATGATGGTGGCAACGGCAACACCGGCGGCATCCCAATGGAATACGGCAACGAACAGCAAATTGAAAAGCACGTTAGCGATGCCCGAAATGGCAAGGATCCACATGGGACGGCGGGTATCGCCGTGGGCACGGAGAATGCCCGCGCCAAAGTTATACACAAGGCTACCCGGCTGACCGAGAAAGATGATCTGCATATAAAGGGTGGCCTCGTCAAGGATCTCCTCGGGCACCTGCATAAAGCGGAACAAAAGAGTACGGGACAGCAGAACGCCGATGATTCCCACCGCTACGCCTGCCACAGCGGCTACGATCAGAGCCGTTTCCATAGTCTTTTTCAGTTTTTCCCCCTCGCGGGCACCGAAATACTTGGCGCAGATGATATTGGCGCCCACGGACAGCCCCAGAAAGATATTGAGCATCAGGGTGGTAATGGAGCCGGTGGAGCCTACGGCTGCAAGGGACGCCTCACCGTCCGCCGCAAAGCGCCCTACCACCACCATGTCGGCGGATTGATAGAGCTGCTGAAGGATATTGGTAAAGAGGATGGGCAGAGCAAAAATGATCAGATTTTTGGTGACGGAGCCCTGCGTCAGATCCATGGTGTAGGATTTTGCCATAACAAACCTTTCTGCAGCGACTTACTGCAAAAGCTTCTTCTGCTCTTTCCGAAACGTCAGGGACAAAAAGACGGCGTTGGCCGCGGTATTGATGCACCAGGACGCGGGATAGCACAGGAGAAGGAACCACAAGTTGGAAAAATGGGGGAACAGAAGGACGATCCAGAGATAGCGGGGGATCAGATTACAAAGCATATTCACAAAGGAGCAGCTTCCCGTGCGCCCCATGCCGAACAGACAGCTGGAGGAAAGAGTGGGAAACACGTTGATCAAAAAGCCCCAGGCAAACACGATCAGGCGCGGCACACCGGCCTGCACCACCGCCGCATCCTCGGCGTAGATCGACAAAAGCGCCGTGGGAAAGAAGGTGATGAACAGCGCCAGCACCACCAGAATCAGAAGCAGGGCGGCGATGGTTTTCCACATGGCCTCCCGAATACGGCCGAATTTTTTCGCACCGTAATTCTGTCCCGCAAAGCTCACCAGCGCGTGGTGGAAGGAATTGAAAAACACGTAAATAAAGGCGGTCAAATTGCTGGCCACGCCGTCGCCCGCCACCACGGTGGCACCGAATTGATTGATGCTGTTTTGCACCAGCACGCTGGACAGATTAAACAGCGTATCATTGATTCCCATGGGCAGGCCCACCCTCATAATGCGAAAGCTTTCCTTGGGGGAAAGACGCAATTCCGCAAGGCTCAGGCGAAAATCGCCGTGGGGAGAAAACAGAATAAACAGAACGACGAGGGCCGCCGCAGCATTGGAAATAATGGTGGCAAGGCCCACGCCCAGCACGTCCAGCTTAAAAACGGCCACGAATAGAAGGTTCAGCAAGGCCTTCAAGGCGCCCGATCCCAGAAGAATATTCATGGGGCGGCGGGTATCGCCGTGGGCACGGAGAATGCCCGCGCCGAAATTAAAGATGGTCAGGGGGATCTGCCCCACGAAAAACAATCGGATATAGAGGGAAGCAGCGTCCAGAATCTCCTCGGGGCAATGGATCAAGCGCAAAATCGCCGGTGCGAGAGGCAAGCCCACCCCCACGAACACGATGCCCAGAAGAAGCGCCACCAGCAGGGAGGTATGCATCACGCGGCGCAGCTCCACCGTGGCACCCGCGCCCACCAGATTGGCACAGAGCACATTGTTGCCCACAGCCATGGCAAGCACCAGGGTGATCAGCAGGCTGGAAAGATTGGCCGAAGAGGAAACGGCGGCCAGCACCGTCTCGCTGTCGGTGGAGAAATTTCCCACGATCAAAAGATCGGCCGTGCTGAACAGCTGCTGGACCAGATTGGTGATAAAGAGAGGGATCACGAGCGTGATCAGTTGCCTTAATACGGGGCCGTGCGTCAGATCGGCTGTATTCTTTTTGCTCATAGAGCCTTCCCCCATTGGAACAAGTTTTATTTCTCTACAATGGATTTTATCACTAAAAGCGGAAAAAGCAAGAGTATTATCGGATTTTTTCTCTTCCTTTCGCCTCTTTTTCAAAAGAACGGTTTTTTTCGCTGTAAAAAAGAAGAAAACACTTTAAAAAATGCGGCTTTTCCCGCTTTTTTCTTGACTTTGACTCCTATATTTGTTATATTATATAATAATGCCGTTTTTTTGCTACAACCGTACAGAAAGGAAGACCCCATGATCAAGAGCATGACCGGATACGGACGCGCTGCGGAAAACGTAGACGGGTATGAGATCTGCTTTGAACTGCGCAGCGTCAACAACCGTTATTTGGATCTGAACATCCGTTTACCCCGCATTTACGGGTATTTGGAGGATAAGATCAAAAAAGAAGTCCAGAAGGTAGCCGCCAGAGGAAAGGTGGACGTATTTCTCACCGTAGAGCGCCCCGCAGGAGAGGCCTCCGAGGTTGCACTGGACGAGGGCCTGGCCCTGCAGTATCTTGCCGCCTTAAAGCGTCTTGCCGAGATCGGCGGACTGAGAGACGACATTTCCGTTTCCTCCGTCGCTCGCTTCTCGGACGTATTCGCAAAGAAGGCTAAGGAGGACGACGAGGATGCCGTTTGGACGGCCGTGCAGACTGTAGCGGAGAAGGCGCTTCTCGCCTTCCGCGAGATGCGGGAAAAGGAGGGGGAAAACCTCTTCCTTGATCTGGACGGAAGGCTGGACCGTCTGGAGGAGATCCTGGAGGGCATCAAGGCTCATTCCGCCGAGGCACTGGCGCAGTACCGCGAGAGGCTGGAGGTGCGCCTGCGCGAATATTTGGAGGATCACGCCATTGACGAGGCAAGACTTCTGACCGAGGTCGGCATCGTGGCCGACAAGATCGATACGGGCGAGGAGATCACAAGGCTTTCCAGTCATATCGGCCAATTCCGCAAGCTCATCCGTCAAGACACCCCCTCCGGCCGTACCATGGACTTTCTCACCCAGGAGTTGAACCGTGAGGTGAACACCATCGGCTCCAAATGCTCCATGATCGAGATCACAAATCTCGTTATCGAGGCAAAAAACGAGATCGAGCGCATTCGCGAGCAGATCCAGAACATCGAATAAGGAGGCGGCGATATGATGACCAACATCGGCTTCGGCAACTTCGTGGCAAGTGAGCGCGTGGTGGCCGTGGCAGGACCGGAATCCGCTCCCATCAAAAGGCTGGTGCAGGACGCCAAGGATGCAGGCATTGCCGTGGACGTGACCTGCGGCAGGAAGACCCAATCCGTGATCCTGACCGACAGCGGCCACGTGATCCTGTCCGCACTGACTGCCTCCGCCGTTCAGAAAAGACTGGCCGGTGAGGAGAAAAGCGAGGTTGACGATGAAGCATAACACTCTGATCTTTTCCGGCTCTGCGGGAAGCGGCAAGGGCACCGTATTAAAGCTGGCCCGTGCCATGGAGCCCCGCCTGAAGCTGAGCGTTTCCATGACCACCCGCGCACCGCGCCCCGGCGAGGAGCACGGACGGGAATATTACTTTGTGACCCGCGAGGAATTCCTCGCCACCATCGAGGAGGACGGCTTTCTGGAACACACCGAATACTGCGGCAATTTTTACGGCACTCCAAAGAAGCAGTTTTTCGGCATGATCGACGAGGGCTTCGTGCCCGTTCTGGAGATTGAAACGGACGGCGCCGCTAAGGTGATGAAGAAGCTGAACGATTACCTTTCCGTATACCTGACGCCCCCCGATTACGGCACGCTGGAGGCGCGTCTTCGCGGCAGAGGCACCGAAACGGAGGCCTCCATTCAAAAAAGACTGGCCGCCGCCAAAGAGGAGATCTTCTGCTCCGATTGGTATCAGAACGTGCTGATCAATTACGACGGCTGTGCCGAGGAGGCCGCCCGCGCCATGGTAGAGCTGGTGCGGGAGGGCGAGACCCAAAGCCGCGTTTTGGTTCGTGACAGAAAAGCCTTTTTGGAAGGCTTTCAAAAATAGATTTACACGCAACAATTAAACATTAAAATCAGCGTATGACGCAAAAAGGAGAAAAAACATGATCTATCCCTCTATCAGCGAGCTTTCCGATGAAGGCGTAAACCGTTACATGCTCAGCATTGCCACCGCAAAGTGTGCAAGACGCATCACCGCTGCCCAGCTGGAGAAGGCCCAGGCCGCTCCCGAGCCGCGCGAGGACAAATTCCAGAGCTATTCCTCCAAGAAGGCTCCCGCCACCGCGAAGCCCATCAAGGAGGCCATTGAGAAGCTCTACACCAGAGAATACAAAATCATCGTAAAAGAAGACTGATCCCCTTTTCGGAGGCACCATGGAACAAACCATCGCCCGCGTGCGGCTGTTATCCACCGCCAAGGCCACGGACAGAGAATACGATTATCTCTGCCCGGTCTCCGTTGCGGTTTCCCGCGGGAGCGTGGTCTGTATTCCCTTCGGTAAAGGCGACCGCACACGCTACGGCATCGTGACGGACGTGGTGCGAGAGGCGCCTGCCATGGCGCTGAAGGAGATCTGCTCCGTTCTTCCTCAAGAGGTGGGTCTGAGCGAGGAGCTTTTCGCACTGTGCGATCATTTGCGCTCCCATCTTTTCTGCACCTTCGGCGATGCGGCCAGGGCTATTCTGCCCTCCCCCGTTTATCGCAAGGAGGCGAAGAAGGAGGCCTTTCTTACCCTGACGGCGGACGTGGTGCCCGAGGAGGCACTGGCGAGCTTTCGGGGGAAGAACAAGGAAAAATATCTTTCTCTGCTTCGGCACCTTTCCCTCACGGGGAGCGTGCGGGAGCGCACCTGCAAGGAGCTGTTCGGTCTGGACAGCGGCGGCATCGCTCTTTTGGTGAAAAAGGGCCTGGTAGCCGTGGAAATGGAGGAATGCCTGCGGGAAGCTCTGCCCGAGGTCTCCGAGAAGGCGGCGACGCCCTCTCCCCTTTCCCCTGCACAGGAGAAGGCCTACCTTTCCCTGAAGGCACAGTTTGACGAGAGCCTCCCCTCGGCGGCGTTGCTTTACGGCGTTACGGGAAGCGGCAAAACACGGGTGATGCTGGCGCTGTGCGATTACGTGCTCTCCCTCGGCAAGACCGTTCTTTATCTGGTACCCGAAATTGCTCTTACGAGACAAAGCGCGCATTTACTCACCGCCCGCTACGGCGATCGCGTGGCCGTTCTTCACTCCGCTCTGTCCGAGGGAGAAAGAAGAGACGCTTACGTGGCCATTCGCCGTGGAGAAAAGAAGGTAGTGCTGGGTACCCGCAGTGCCGTTTTTGCCCCGCTGGACGATCTGGGACTGATCGTCATAGACGAGGAGCAGGATCAAAGCTACAAATCCGACACCATGCTGAAATACCACGCGCGGGACGTGGCGCGCTTTCGCTGTGCCAAAAGCCGTGCCATGCTGCTGCTTGCCAGCGCAACGCCCGACGTGGAATCCTACCAAAAGGCAAAAGAGGGAAAATACCGCTTGGTGACCCTCACCGACCGTTACGGCACCGCAGAGCTGCCCCGCGTACAGATCGTGGATCTGCGGCGGGAGCTGCGGGAGGACCCCTCCCGTCTTTTGGGAAGCCGTCTGCGGGAGGAGCTGGCACACAATTTGGAGGCGGGGGAGCAATCCATTCTGCTGATGAATCGGCGGGGCTATCGCAGATTCGTTTCCTGCTTGGATTGCGGCACGGTACTGCGCTGCCCCAACTGCAGCGTATCCCTGACCCTGCATAACGGAAAATCAAAATACCTATCCTGCCATTACTGCGGGCATGCCACTCCCCTTCCCGAGAGCTGTCCCGAATGCGGCGGCGCGCACCTGTCCCCGCACGGCTACGGGATCCAGCAGCTTCAGGAGGAGCTGAAGGAGGTCTTTCCCAAGGCAAGGGTGATCCGCATGGATTCCGATACCACCACGGCCAAAAACGGCTGTGACGAGCTGATAAGTGCCTTTCAGGAGGGGCAGGCTGACATTCTCATCGGCACCCAGATGGTAGCCAAGGGGCACAACTTCCCGAACGTAACGCTGGTAGGAGTGGTATCGGCGGACAGCGCCCTGTATTTAAGCGATTACCGTGCCGCGGAGCACGCCTTTTCCCTGTTCACGCAGGTGATCGGCCGTGCGGGGCGGGCGGAAAAGAAGGGACGGGCTCTGATCCAGACCTTAAATCCCCGACACAACGTATTTTCCATGGCGGCCTCTCAGGACTACGAGGCCTTCTTTGAGGGAGAGATCGCCCTGCGGCGAGCCTTTCAATTTCCACCCTTCTGCCAGATGGCGGTATTCACGCTGGCAGGGGAAAACGAAGGGGACGTCAGCCGTGCCGCGGTAACGTTTTCCCACTTGATGGAAACGGCGCTGAAGAGCGATTTTTCCGACGTAAAGCTTATTATATACGGTCCCTTCGAGGCCACCGTATACCGAGTAAAAAATATTTACCGCAAACGCTTCATCATAAAATTCAAAAACAACGCCCGCACCCGCACCCTGTTCGATACCCTGCTGACCCGCTACGGTGAATCGGGCTGTACGGCAGGCATCGGCGCGGACATCGGGCCAGGACTGATCTGAGAACTATAAGGAGATACTATGGCAATCCTGAACATCGTAAAAGACGACGATCCCATTTTGAGAAAGAGATCCCGCGATGTGGACTGTGTGGATCAAAGGATCCTCACCCTACTGGAGGATATGAAGGACACCATGCATAAGGCGGGCGGCGTCGGCCTTGCCGCCGTACAGGTGGGCAAGCTGAAGAAGGTCATCGTTATTGACACGGGTGAGGATCAGCTGGAGCTCATCAACCCCCGCATGCTGAAAAAAAGCGGCAAGCAGGAGGACGTGGAGGGTTGTCTGTCCTGCCCCGGCGTATGGGGCATTACTCGCCGTCCCACTAAGGTGGAGGTAGAGACCCTCACCCGTGACGGCAAGACCGTGCGCATCAAGGCGGAGGATTTCCTTGCCAAGGCCATCTGTCATGAAATGGATCACCTGGAGGGCAAGCTTTTCTATGACGAATGGGTCAGAAAGCTGACGGACGAGGAAATGGAGGAGATCCGCAAATGATGCGAAACGTAGTTTTCATGGGAACGGGTCCCTTTGCGCTGTGCGCGTTGGAGGGACTGTGGCAGACGCTGGGAAGCGATGCCACCTTGACCGTTTACACCAAGGAAGCGAAAAAAGCAGGTCGCGGCATGAAGGAAAAGGACGGCTGTGTGGCAGAATTTGCCCGTGAAAAGGGCCTACCCCTATATCAGCCTCACACCCTGCGCAGTGAAGAAGCGAAAGCTGACTTTCTTGCACTGGAGGCTGAGCTTTGCGTGGTTGCCTCCTACGGACTGATCCTTCCCAAATACGTTTTGGACGCACCCAAATACGGCTGTGTATGCGTACACGCCTCCCTGCTCCCCGCCTATCGCGGCGCCGCACCCATCCACCGTGTCATTCTGGACGGCAAAAGGAAAACGGGTGTGACCCTCATGCAGATGGACGAGGGTATCGACACAGGCGCCATGCTTGCCACCGTTGAGACCGAGATCGGCGAAACGGAATGCGTAGGCGAGCTGTTCGACCGTCTTGCGGTTTTAGGACGGGACCTGCTCCTTTCAAATTTAGAAAAGCTTGAAAACGGCAGTTTGATCCCTACCCCTCAGGATGAGGCGGGTGCGAGTTACGCCGCCAAGATCACCGCGGAGGATCAGAAGCTCACCTTTGAGGAGCCCACCGATCAGGTGCTTTGTCGCATTCGCGGCCTTTCCCCCGTACCCTGCGCCTATTGCATCACAGCCAAGGACGGAAAGAAAATGAAGATCTATTCCGCAAAGCGAGCCGAGGGCAGCTTTGAGGGTGCCTGCGGCGAGGTCGTTGCCGTTAAGCCCGAGGTGCTCGTTAAGACCGCCGACGGTGCCGTTGCGCTGGAGCTGATCCAGCCTGAGGGCAAGGGCCGCATGGCCGCCCGCGATGCCGTCAACGGCAGAAGGCTCGCAGTGGGAGACCTGCTTTCATGAACAAGGCGAGACTGTACGCCTTCCGCTCCCTTGTGAAAAGCACGGGAAGCGGCTTCCGCTCCGATCTGGAGGCGGAGAGCGTATTGCAAACGGATGGGCTTTCCCGCCGGGATAAGAACCTATACAGCAAGTTGCTTTACGGTGTAATCGAAAAGAAGATCACACTGGATTACCTTTTGTCCCGCCTTTCCACCATTCCGCTGAACACCCTCTCCCGTGAGGTGCTGTGCGTGCTTGAGCTGGGAGCCTTTCAGATCCTGTATCTGGATCGGGTGCCCGACAGAGCCGCCATCTTCGAAAGCGGCGAGCTGGCAAAAAACGTCTGCCGTGAATGTCTTTCCTACGTAAATGCACTGCTTCGCCGTGTGGCAAGAGAAAAGGAGACGCTTCACGAGTATCTGGATCTGCCCGGCAAAAAGGGCTTGGCTCTGCGCTACGGCTATCCCCGCTGGATGGTCTCCCTCTGGAGCGAGGCCTACGGAAAGGAAAAATGTGAGGCGATCCTTGCCGCCATGAACACCCCCGCCCCCTTGACGGTGCGTGTAAACACCGTAAAGATCGAACGCAAGGTATTTGAAAGACATTTATCGGAGGACGGCGTCCTCTTTCACAATAATCCCCTTTGCGACGGCACCCTGACCATTGAAAGCGAAACCAATCCCGCAAGGCTCTTCGGCTTTGAGGAAGGGCTCTTCTTCGTGCAGGATGCGGCCGCCGCGGCAGCGGTGGATCGACTGATGGCCAAGCCCGGGGAAAAAGTATTGGACGTTTGCGCCGCACCGGGCGGCAAGAGCTTTGGCGCCGCCGTTGCCATGGAAAACCGCGGCGAGGTACTCTCTCTGGAGCTCCATCCCACAAGAGTGGAGCTGATCCGTCGGGGCGCCGAGCGCTTAGGACTCGATTGCATCCGCGGCGAGGCAAACGATTCCTCCAAGGTCCGCGAGGATCTGAGGGAGAAATTCGACCGCGTGATCTGCGACGTGCCCTGCTCGGGACTGGGCGTGATCGCCAAGAAGCCCGATATTCGCCATAAGGATAAGGAAGAGACGGAATCCCTTCCTCCCCTGCAGCTGACCATTCTGGAGAGTGCCTCCACAGCGGTACGCCCCGGCGGGATGCTGCTTTACGCCACCTGCACCTTAAATCCTGCGGAAAACGAAGCGGTAACCGAGGCCTTTCTTACCCGCCACAAAAACTTTCACAGAGTAGGCGAAGCACAGACCGTTTTCCCCGTAGGCGGGGAGCACGACGGATTTTTCAGTGACCTGTTGGAGAAAGACGCATGACGAAACCCTATGACCTGCGAAGCCTTTACCCTGAGGAGGTAAAGGAGATCTTAAAGGAAAAGGGCCTGGAGGCCTGGCGCACGGATCAGATCTTTTCCTGGCTGGAAAAGGGCGTACGGAGCTTTGAGGAGATGACTAATCTTTCCAAAAAGCTTCGGGAGGAGCTGGACGAGCTTTTCTTTATCAGCAACATGACCGATGCCGACCGCCTTATTTCCAAGATAGACGGCACGGAGAAATACCTCTTTACCCTACCGGACGGAGAATACGTGGAAAGCGTGCTTTTATCCTATAAGCACGGCTACAGCGTCTGTCTCTCTACACAGGCAGGTTGTAAAATGGGCTGTAGCTTCTGCGCCTCCACCAAGGCGGGCTTTACCCGCGATCTGTCGGCGGGAGAGATCCTTCTGCAGATGGTGGAGATCACCCGCATCAAAAGGCAGGACGACCCCGCCTTCCGCATCGGGCATCTGGTGCTCATGGGAATCGGGGAGCCTCTTGACAATTACGACAACGTGATCCGCTTTTTGCGGCTGTGCAACCGCAAGGAGCTTTTTGGGATCAGCTTCCGCAATATGAGCCTTTCCACCTGCGGCATCATTCCCCGCATCAGAGATCTCATGCAGGAAGATATTCCGCTGACCCTTTCCATTTCCCTGCATGCTTCCAATTCCGCACTTCGCTCGAAGCTGATGCCCGTCAATCGGCGCTATCCCCTGAAGGAGCTTTTGGCGGTCTGCAAGGAATACACCCGTGTGACCGGAAGACGCATTTCCTTTGAATATGCCCTCATTGCAGGCGTGAACGATACGCCCAAGGAGGCGCGGGAGCTCATTGGACTGCTTTCCGGCTTTATGAATCACTTAAATCTCATTCCCGTCAATCCCACCAAGGAGACAAGCTTCACTCCCGGCACCCGAAGGGCGGTGGAGGCCTTTGCACAGAGTCTGCAGAGAGGCGGGCTCAACGCCACCGTGCGCCGCACGCTGGGACAAGATATCGAAGCCGCCTGCGGACAGCTTCGCCGAGAGAAAAAGCACTAACTAAAGGAGAAAACCATGCAATACTACGGCTCCTCCGATCAGGGCATCCGTCGCAGCAGCAACCAGGACGCCTTTCAACTGAAGATCGCAGGTAACCTTCTCATCGCCACGGTCTGTGACGGAATGGGCGGTGCCAGCGGCGGCGGTATCGCCAGCGAGCTCGGAGTTTCCACCTACACGAAAAAACTGTCAAAATACATCAATTCCGCTCTAAGCTTTCTGTACTTGGGTGATATTCCGGAATTCGGTGAGCCCTGCGATAGCTTTCCCGAGCTTCGTCTGCGGGATTTCGTTTCCAAATCCGTGGATCTTGCCAATGCGGCAGTATTCAATGAGGCGGAGCGGGACAGCTCCCTGCACGGCATGGGAACGACTCTGACCTCCTGCATCATTTCTCCCCGCGGCGTGACCACCGTCAACATTGGTGACAGTCGCATCTACTACGTTCACGACGGCAGGATCTGCCAGCTGACGCGAGATCATTCTCTGGTTCAAAGTCTCGTCGACGAGGGCAAGATCACAGAGAAGGAGGCGCAGACGCACCCCAACCGCAACATTATCCTTCGTGCTCTGGGCGTGGACGAAAAGGTGGAGGCGGACGTGGAGGAATACCCCTTCACGGAAGGGACCCTGCTTCTGTGCAGTGACGGTCTTTCCAACTACTTCGACGAGGAGCTCTTTCTGCAGGTGCTGGAGAGCCGACGAAGCGTCAAGGAAAAGGTAACGCTTCTTATTGAATACGCCAACCGCTGTGGCGGAGCAGATAATATTACCGCCATTGTAATCAAGCTGTAAGGGAAAGGAGTTTTCTATGGAACGACAGCCATCCAGATATGATCATCTGATCGGAAAAGTGATCGACGAGCGCTTCGAGATCCTTCAAGTAAAGGGAATCGGCGGCATGGCCGTGGTGCTGAAGGCAAAGGACCGCAAAACGGGTCGTATCGTTGCCATTAAAATGCTCAATGAAAAGCACAGCCGCGACGATGCTTCCGTGCGTCGCTTCGTCAGCGAAGCCCGTGCCATCGCCCTTCTTTCCAGCGAGCACATCGTAGATATTTACGACGTGTGCTTCGATAAGAGGTATAAATACATCGTCATGGAATACATTGACGGTATCACTCTGCGAGAATATATGAAGCGCAACAGCCCCATCGGCATTGAAAAAGCGCTGGATTTCACCATGCAGATCCTCTCCGCCCTTCAGCACGCCCATGAAAAGGGTGTAGTGCACCGAGATATCAAGCCCCAGAACATTATGGTACAGGCTAACGGCAAGCTGAAGGTGACCGATTTCGGTATTGCACAGATCAGCGATGCCAAGCCCTCCGCCGACGGAACGGCCATGGGAACGGTCTACTACATTTCCCCCGAGCAGGCCAGCGGTAAGACCACCAGCTTCTCCTCGGATATTTATTCCGTGGGTATCATGCTTTACGAAATGGCCACGGGCAAGCTTCCCTTTGAGGGAGATACGCCCCTTTCCATTGCCATGATGCAGGTAAACACCCAGCCCGTTCGCCCCAGAAAGCTGGACCCCTCCATTCCGCAGGGGTTGGAACAGATCATTCTGCGCGCCATGGCAAAGTCGCCCGAAAACCGGTTCCGCAGTGCCCGCTCCATGCTGCGCGCCTGCGAGATCATCAAAAAGGATAAAACGGCAGTCTTTGAGGAAACAAAGCCTCAAAAGGCCTCCGCCCCCCAAAAGAATACAGAAGCGGAGCCCGAAAGGCTGAAGCCCGAGGCACACACCCTCTTCCCCGTGATCCTGGGCGTATTTTGTGCCTTCTTCGTGGTGATCCTCACCGCGGGCATTATCCTTCTGTCCTCCCTGATCTCCATGACCAGCGAGGATAACACCGTGATTATTGACATTCCGCCTCTGATCGGCAGAGAGCTGACCGAGGATCTGCAGAGCAGTCTGGAGGCGGAGAATATCATTCTTACCGTCACGGAGGTCAACCACGATCAGTACGCAAAGGGCTGTATCACCTTCCAGGAGCCTGCCGGCGGTACCACCCGTAAGATCCCCAACCGCGACCGTATGGTTGAGATCAAGGTTCAGGTCTCTGCGGGCAAGCGAAGCTTTACCTTAGAGGATTACGCCAACCGCGAGCATCGTCAGACCCGTATTGCCTTGCAGGAAAAGGGTGCAAACGTGGTAGTGGAGGAAAGATACGACAATGCGGTCATTGCAGGCTACGTCATTGCCACCGCTCCCGAGCCCGGCGCTACCGTCAACAACGGAGACACCGTGACCCTTTACGTTTCCCTGGGCTCGGAGACTGCCTATTCTCCTATGGTGGACGTGCAAGGCGAGACCTCGGACAACGCTTGTCGCAAGCTGCTTGACGCCAATTTCGTGGTAGGAAAGCGCAGCTTTGAATATTCCGATACCGTGCCCGAGGGCTGTGTGATCCGACAGAGCGTAGCGCCCGGCACCTCTACCGCACAAAAATATACGGCAGTGGATCTGGTCATCAGCCTCGGCAAGAGGTGAGCATGAAGGAGGAAGGACGCATTCTTTCCTTATCGGGTGGGCTTTACACCGTGCGCACCGAAAAGGATGATCTGCTCTGCTATGCCAGAGGCGCCTTTCGCAGAGACGGCACCAGCCCCGTAGCGGGAGATCGGGTGCTGATCGATCGGGAGGAGGCCCTGCAAAAGAAGGAAATGGAGGCCGGGGCAAGAGGCCTGATCCTGGAGGTGCTGGAGCGCAAAAACGTACTGATCCGCCCGCCGCTGGCAAATCTTGACACCCTGTTTTTGGTATCCGCCGTACGGGATCCCGATCCCTCCCTTCTGTCCATTGATAAGCTTTGCGCTATTGCGCACCACAACGATATCCGCGTGATCCTCGTATTCACAAAAAAAGAGCTTGACCCCCAACGGGCGGAGGAGCTCTGTCGCGTTTACCGTGGGGCGGGCTTCGAGGCCTTTGCGGTCACAAGGCTGGAGGAGGAAGAGACGCGCCGCCTTCTCTACCCTGCCATCCGCGGTACGGTCTGCGCGCTGGCAGGAGCCAGCGGTGTGGGAAAAAGCACGCTGATCAACACTCTGTTCCCCTTTCTTTCCGCTCAGACGGGCTCCGTCAGTGAAAAGACGGGACGGGGCAGACATACCACCAGGCAAAGCACTCTTTACGATATTTCCCACCTTTTGGGAAAGACAGAGCCCGTATACGTGGCGGACACCCCCGGTTTTTCCCTCTTGGATTTCGACCGATTCTTCTTCATGGATAAGGAAGATCTGCCCTTTGCCTTTCCCGAATTTGAGGAGCATCTGGGCAAATGCCGCTATACTAAGTGCACCCACCGAACGGAGGACGGCTGCCGCATTTTAGAGAGCGTAGAAAACGGAACCGTAGCCAAAAGCCGACACGAAAGCTACGTTTCTCTCTACGGTGAGCTGGATCGCACCAAGGCTTGGGAGCGGGATAAGAAAAGAACCAGACGATAAAAATAAATATCACACCGGCAGAGCCGGTGGTTTTATAACAGCCCTAAAGGGCAGAATACTGGCTCACCCCTAAAGGGGTACGCCAAAAGCTAAAGCTACCAACCGCAAGGGGTACGTCAATCCTTAAATGGATCGTCGTA
>JAFQMA010000047.1 GCA_017414535.1 Clostridia bacterium
GTTCGGCTCACTACAGAAAGGGAAAAACACCTTTTTCACATCTACAAAATCGCTTGTAAAAATTTCGACCGTAGAAACGGCGAAACCCCCGATAAAATCGGGGGTTTCTTGGGCAATATCTTTTTCATTGCCCTTTGATGGTCGAGGCGACAAGACTTGAACTTGCGGCCTCCGCGTCCCGAACGCGGCGCTCTACCAAACTGAGCCACGCCTCGATAACATAAAATTGTAGGTAAATTCAGATGAGGAAGAAAGATGTTTGCCGCGAACGGAACGCGGCGCTCTTCCCGTTGTAACATCAGCTCCGTCTGCGCTGTCGCTTGCCGCTCGCTGTGTTACGGCCGATCCTTTTTGCTCGCTTCTTCTGCCACCGGCAGCGCTTCGCAAACGTCCCCAAACTGAGCCACGCCTCGATAAGCAAAATTTAAGCCTTCATATTATATACCAAATTCGTTTTGCTTGTCAAGTCAATCGCAGAAAACGACAGGAATTTTTCCTGTCGTTTTCTTATGCATTTTTCAACTTGCCTTGAAGCTTGCCTCCTCGGTGCCGATGATAAGGGTATAGCTTTCGCCCTTGGTGAGGGCGGGGTCGGAGAGGATCACCACCGCAAAATCCAGATTTGGAGTATGGGTGAGGATCACGTTGCCCGCGCTGTCCTTCAAGGTGATGGCGGTGCCCGCCCGTTGACTGCCCACGCTGACGGCAATCACCCCTTGAGAGGAGCCGCTGAAGCTTTGCGCCATGCCCGCCGCGCCCGTACCGATAAAGGTGCCGCCGGAAACGGTGGCGCTCATGTCATAGTCCAGCGTGGCGGTATCCCCTTGGGTGGGGCCCTCCACGGTTACGTGGCCGCCGCTGATCTCCAAGGTTCCGTTGGCATCAATGCCGTCGCCGGAAGAGGTAATGCGAAGCACTCCGCCCGAGATCTTAACACTGCCCGAGCCTGCACTCATGCCGCCCATACCGCCTTTTCCGCCTTTTCCGCCGAACGTGCCGTCGCGACCGCCCGTGATGCCGCTTTGATCCACACCGCCCGCCGCATTGATGCCGTCGTCATCAGCCGTCAGGCTGATCTTGCCGCCCCGCACGTCCACGTGCAAGGCCTCCAGCCCCTCGTAGCAGGTGGAAATGGCGATCTCGCCCGCCGTCACAGAGAGGGTCTCCTCCGCGTGGATGCCGTCGTCGCCCGAGGCAAGGGTAAAGCTGCCTCCGTTCAGGATCATGGATCCGTTGGAATGAAGGGCGTCGTCCGCGGAATCGATGGTCACGGTCCCTCCCGAGATCAAAAGGCCGCTTGCCGCCTTCAGCCCCTTCATGCTGGTGCCCGTGCTGTCCGTGTCCGCAAGAGCCGTATATTGCATCTGGCGGGGGCGCATACCGCCGCCTCCCATATCGGGCCCACCTAAGCCGGGGCCTCCCATAAAGCCGCCGAAATGATCGGAATGCTCCTTGGTGCCGTTTTCATAACCGCCACCCACCGTAAGGTGGATCTCGCCGCCGTCCATTTGCAGGGTAGCGCTTGCGGTGACGCCGTCCCCCTCGGCGGTGCCGAGGATCCTGCCGCTTGCCATATAAAAGAAGCCCTTGGCGATATCCTCCTCGTTTTCCACGTGGATGGCATCCTTGCCCGCCGCAAAGCTGAGGCTCGCCTCCGTCAGGCGCACACTGTCGTTCACGTCGAGACCGTGGGAGGCAGAGTTGACCGTATAGCTTCCCCCCGTCAAAACCAGATCGTCCTTGCAAACGATGCCGTGCCCCGCAGGGGAGGTCACGGTGAGTCTTCCCTCGCCGTTCAGGGTCAGATCCTGCTTGGAAAAGAGCGCGCCGTCAATATTATTTTCATCCACAGCGGTAAAGCCCCCTCCGTTGGCAAGGGTATTTTCCGTACCTGCGGCCAGCGTAAGAAAGACCTTGTCCGCATTTTTGATATACAGAGCCGCGGAGCTCGCACTTGTGATCTCCACCCCGCCGAAGACCAGCCGCAGCTTGGCCGTATCGGGGGCATCCACCACGATCTGTCCGTCGGTCAAAGTACCCGAGATCAGATAGGTCGCCTCTGCCGTCAGGGTCACGCGGGAGCCCGAAAAGACCGCGCTGTCTGAGCTTGCGGTGCCGCCCGCGCCGTTCAGCAGGACGGTGACCGCCTCTGCACTGTCGTATTCCGTGCGTCTGTCCCGCTCGGTGAACATCTCCGTCTCATCCAAGGCAAAATCCGCCGTTATGGGCGGAGCATCACTTCCCGTTACGGGCATCTCCCCGCCGTTGGGGATGGCGCTCCAACCGCAGGCCGTCAAAAGACTGCAGACCAAAAGCAGGCTCAAAACCGAAAAAAACGTTTTTTTCATCACGCCCTCCTTACAGCTCCGCGCCGAGGGTCTCCTGCTTTGCCAGCGCGATCTCCAAATTACCGTTGCGACAGCGAAGCTGATCGATCATTTCCTTTTCCTTGGCCACGTCCCGCAGGGTCACGGCGTAGGTCAGTTTGAACATGCTGCCGAGATTGGTGCTCTTCACACGGTAAAGCTCGTAAGAACGGGTGTATTTTTCAAAAATATCGTCAAAGGCGCCCGCATAATCCAGATCCTCCGGCACGGTGATCTTCAGAATCTTATAGGCATCGCCGTTTTTCTTCGCTCCGAAGGAGAAAAGGTGATAAAGCAGAAAGACTGCGCTCATCACCGCCGCAAACAACACCGCAAAGGCCAGATACCCCATGCCCGCGATAAGCCCCGCGCCCATGGCAAGAAACAGGGTGCAGATCTCCTTGGCCGTACCGGGCACCGAGCGAAAGCGCACCAGACTGAAGGCGCCCGCCACCGCCACACCCGTGCCCACGTTGCCGTTGACCATCATGATCACCACGCACACCACCGCAGGCAAAAGGGCAAGAGTCACCACAAAGCTTTTGGTGTAGCGACTGCGAAAGGTATAGGCCAGCGCCATGAGAAGTCCCACCGCAAGGGAGACTGCCATGCAAAGCAAAAAATCCGTCACGGAGATGACCCGCGTCAGATCCGTATCAAAAATACCGCGAAACAGCTGTTCCATCTTTATTTTACCTCCATCATTCCGAAGCGATTGACCGCACACATCTGCGGGAAAATTAGATTTTTGTAGGCCGTGCCGTATTTGGAAAAGGACGTTTTGTAGATCCCCTCCCGCGACAGCACCTCCACCATCCAAAGGGGGATGCCCCCACTGCATTTCAGCTCCATCAGCACCCGCCCCTCGGGCAGGATCGCGCTCCCCCATTCGCCCTCAGAGAAGGACAGCGCCTCCCGTCGGCAGAGCACCGTATCGTCAAAGGTCACGCGGAAATCTCCGCCGTTCCTTTCGTAATAGGCCTCCCGCTCATAGGAGAGGAACACCGTGGGGTGCAGCGTGCCGTAAAGCGCTCTGAAATATTCGATCTCGCGGGCGATCTGGGTCTCCGTCACGAGCTTGCTCTCCCCCGCAAGCCAAGCCTTTGCCTCCCCGAAGGGCATGGCAAGCCGCCTTTTATAGACCACGCGCTCGTATTTCTTCTTCAGCTCCACGAACACCTCATCTCCCTCACCCGCCCGCGTATAGCTGCGGATGCGGAGCTTTTCCTTATAAAGGGGCTTTTCTATGGATCTGCGGATGAGAAGAAAGGAGTCCGTATCGTAATAGAGATTGCGAATGGTGCTCCGTCCGTAGCGGTCAAGCGTCATGTAGGGCGCCATGGCCTCCAGCACCCGCGCCTTCTCCTCCGAGGTCAACAGATATTTCAATTCATACCGCCGAAATACGGTCTGTGCCACGCGATCACCTCCTTTCCCATCGTACGGAGGAATTATAGCACGCCCTATCTGAAAACTATGTGAAAAACGGGAAAATCTCCTCCGAAAAAATAAATTTTTCCTCAAAAAATCGTCTTGGGCACAGCGCTTGCTGTGCCCAAGTGTGATTGATATTTGTCATTCGGCCGTACCGGTGAGGCCGACCCGTAGAGGATAGCATCCTTATTGTAATGTCCCAATGTGAACCCTTTGTGTCCTTTTTCCGAAAAAAAGCATCTGCGTGGCAGATGCTTTTTTGAAAAGGCTTATTCCTCGTCCAGGCCCTGCTCCATTTCCTTCTGGATCTCGGGATCGTAGGAAAGGATGGGCGCCACGTCCTTCTTCTTGATGCGGCGATCCACGTAGTTCTTGGTGATCTTCACCACCAGAGGACAAAGGACCACAACGCCGATCAGGTTGGGGAACATCATCAGACCGTTGAAGGTATCGGAAATGTCCCAAGCGAGGGAGGAGGTCATAATAGCACCGAAGATGATGGTGCAAACGTGAATGATCTTAAAGACCACAACGCTCTTTGCGCCGAAGAGGTATTCCCAAGCCTTGGAGCCGTAGTGAGACCAGCCCAGAACGGTGGTAAAGGCAAAGAGGAACATGGCGATGGCAATGAACTTGCCGCCGATGCCGCCCCAGCTGAATACGGTATTGAAGGCACCGCCTACCAGCGTAGCGTCGGTGTAGCCCTCCAGGATGGCACCGCTTGCCAGATCGTAAGCACCGCTGGTGAGCACCACCAGTGCGGTCATGGTACAAACCACCATGGTATCGGCAAACACCTCGAAAATGCCCCACATACCCTGCTTTACGGGCTCCTTAACGTTGGAGTTGGAGTGCACCATAACGGAAGAACCGAGACCGGCCTCGTTGCTGAATACACCGCGCTTGAAGCCCTGAGTCATGACCTTGGAAATGATCACACCCACACCGCCGCCCACGGCAGCAATGGGAGAAAATGCGTTCACGAAGATGGCCTTGAAGGCGGGAAGGATGGCGTCGTAATTGACACCGATGATCACAAGGCTGCCTGCCACGAAGAGCACCACCATGAAGGGAACGATCTTCTCGGCAACGTTGGCGATTCTCTTCAGGCCGCCCAGCGTGATGAGGGCGGTGAGGATCACCAGAACAATACCCAGAAGCAGGTTGTACAGGGAGACCCCGCCGAATACGTTGATGGAGGACAGCGCCTGCACGTCAAAGGCGGAGGCCACGTTGGCCACGATCTTGTTGACCTGACCCATGGAGCCGATACCGAAGGCGGCCAGCATGGTAAAGACAGAGAAGAGGATCGCCAGGATCTTGGCGGGGATCTTCATGCCCTTCTTAGCACCGAAGCCCTCTGCCAGATAGTACATGGCACCGCCGGACCATTCGCCGTTCTTGTTGCGGCGACGGAAGAACATACCCAGCACGTTTTCGGAATAGTTGGTCATCATACCGAAGAAGGCGGCCACCCACATCCAGAACACGGCACCCGCACCGCCGATGCAGATGGCGGCGGCAACGCCGGCGATGTTACCGGTACCTACCGTTGCGGCCAGCGCGGTACAAAGAGCCTGGAAGGGAGAAATGGAGCCCTTCTCCTTGGAGTGGCTCAAAACTTTTTTGGTAAAGAGACTGCCGATGGTGTTTTTCCACCAGTGGCCGATGTGGCTGATCTGGAAAACGCGGGTCAGCACGGTCATCAGAATACCCGTACCGATCAGCAGTGCCAGACCGAACATGCCCCATACGAAGCCGTTGATGGAGTCGTTTACGTTTGTAATGATATCAAGCATAACAAACCTCCCAAAATAAAAATTTCAACAAAAAAAGGACCGTGCGCCCGCACGACCCAAAAGCATAAAAAGACAACCTGAAAAAAGAAAAATGCACTTTGTCCTTTTGCCTGAGAGATTAGTGCTGAGCACTTTGCACCTTCGGCACTCAATTCAATGAGATTCTCCAAAGCTCCGTTGCATCGGCAGTCTTTTTCCCACGGGAAGCCTGAGAGCGTTACTCCTTCGGCGGCTAAATAGCCTCTCCTGCCGATCCTTGACCGGAATCCTTATTTTTCGCCATTATACAATGACTCTAAATAAAATTCAAGGGTTTTCACAAAAAAAGACTGCCTTTTTGCAAAAAATGTGAATTTGAACAAAAAGACAGTCAGCTTTTCTCCTTTTTTCGTCCCTTTCCGTCAGGCGGATGCAAAAAAAGGTATCTCTCCCTCAAAAGAGCACCCATGGTGCGGGCGGCCTCGGGGGGGATTCTGTTTCGCTCCAGATCCTCCGCCAAGATCTGCCCCAAGGGATGGCGCGGCGTCACGGCACTCCCCTCCTTTCCTCGGAAGGGCAATGTGCCGCCGTGGGAGGGCGTGCCCGAAAAAGCGTTTTTTCCATAAAAAAGATCCCCTTTCCTGAACGTTGGCCTTTGCCTTTCATTCATAAAGGGGATCGAAACCGTCCTTCGGTTTTATTTTCGGATCAATTTTGTCTTTGGAGGGTCATTTCCTCCTCGTAGCTTTGGTCAAAGAGCACCACCGCCCAAAGGGACCCGCCGTCCTTGGCCAGCACGGCCTTCTCCAATCTTACGCCCACGTCCTCAAACATCAATTCGGGAGACTGCGCCAGCGTGACGACGCCTTCTGCTCCCTCGCCGTACTGATAAAAGTCGGGCGGACCGCCTGCGGCAGGCACGTAAAGGACGTACTTGACTCCCTCGATCACCGCGCCGCGCATGGCCTTAAAATACGTCTCGTTGTCAAAAAGCTCCTCCCAGGTGGCCGTGGCGGGAACGCCCATGTTCCCTTCTGCCACGTACTGCATCAGCATATCCTTTGCCACCTGAAGCTCGCCGCTTGCCTCACGGGGAATATACCACATCTCTATGGACACGGAAACCTGTGCAAAGGGATACTGCACCTCCATCTCATTGCCGTCAGCATCATACACCGTACCGCCGTTGGGATAGAAGCTCACCTGAACGGGGCGCACGCACCAGGTCTGGGTCTGTGTTCCCTCAAGATTTTTCATGTAGGGCTTCGTCTCGCCGCGGAAGGTGGCGTTTTCCGTCAGGATCCGCGTATCCTCCACCACGGGCACCGAGGGGGTGGGACGGGGCACGTTGAAGGGTACGCCGTTGATGCTCACGTTATTCTCCGTGGCGGAGGAGGCAAGATCTGCCATCACGGAAAGATTCTCACCCACCAGATTGATGGGCTCCCTCGTCTCGCTCAAAAAGCCCTCGCATTCCTCGGGGTCAAGGACGATCTTGATATCGCCCGTTAAGCTGTAACAGCGCCAAAAGGTGTGATCGACCCACCGCAGGGTGGAGGGAAGCACGGGCGCCTCTGTCAGCGCGGGGCATTCGTGAAAGAGCAGAGAAGCATTCCACACCGAGGGCGGGATCTCCAGATCCTTTGCCGTGGTCAGTGCCTTGCAGTCCCAGAAGGTGCCGATCATCCACTCCACCGTGGAGGGCACCCTCACACTGCCCGCATCCTTCAGGCCGGAGCCGATGAAGGTGATATACATGGCCCGAATGGGTTTTTTATTGATGTAGGCGCAGATCTCGCCGTAGCTTTCCTTTTTCGGATCCGTGATCTGCGGGTACCAGCCGCCCAGCATATCCCGCTCCATGTTCAGGCCCATGTCGTCCACGTCCTGCATGATCTTCATCAGGATGACCTCCCCCTCGGGAAGGTTCGTAAAATCGGGCTCGGAAACGGTATGCAGGTAATCGGGATTGATGATGCCCTCATAGGTGTAGCTGTAATCGCCGTAAAGAACGATGTCACCCTCCGCGCTCTCTGCGGGGAAGGCGGCGCCCGCCTCCAGTACCGTGCCGTCGGCGCAAACGTAGATGCATCCCTCGGGAAGCACCCCCTCCAGGATCAGCTCCTCGCGGGCAGGGGTCTTCTCCCCCGTTTCGGTCTGTGCGGTGCCACCGCCCGTTTTTTCCTCCGTCTCGGTCTCCACCGTAGCAAAGGCAGGCTCATCCTCACCGCGGGTAGCAAGATAGTATCCGCCCGCGCCGCCGCCCACCACGAGGGTAGCGGCAACCACACCCGCCACGATCTTGGCGGCAAGGGGAATGGTCACGGCCTTGACACCCGCCACCGCAGCAGCGGAGGCTCCCGCCGAGGCAGTAGCAGTAGCAGCGGCACCCGCCCCTGCGGCCGTAGCGGTACCGGCGGCGGCAGCCCCGCCGCCGCCCATGGCGGCGGTAACGGCGGCAGAAACGGCCTCCTTGACGGCAAGAGGCAGTGCCGCAGAGGTATTTTCCAAAAGCCAGCCCATAAAGGGGAAGAAGGGCAGTGCGTGAAGCTTGATGCCGTGCTTCTTTTCGTATTCCTCCACCGAAGCGCGAATGGCCTTTCTGGCATAGTTCAGGCGGCTCTTCACCGTGCCCTCACTGACCCCCTGCACGGAGGCAATATCGGCCACGCTCATTTCATTGAAATAATGGAGCATCACCGCAGATCTCTGCTCTTCGCTGAGGGTATCCAGCATAGAGAGGACGGTCTGCTTGAAATCCTCCTTCTCCAAGCCCTCCCCGGGAATAAAGTCCTCCCGCTCCTCGGCCACGTCGTCGAAGAGGCTGTGCCCCTCCTCGTCCTCCTCCACCAGAACCTCCTTTTTCTTCTTGAAATAAGCGGTACAGCGGTGGTAGGCAATGCGCTTCAGCCACGTAACGAAGGCGGCAGGCTCCCGCAGGTTCCCGAGGGTCTCGATGACCTCCAAAAAGGTCTCTTGACAAATTTCCATGGCCAGCTCGTCGTTTTTCAGCGTTTTCAGCGCAAAGTAATGCACGTCGTCGTAAAATGCCTCGAACAGCTCGTTCATGGCATCCCCGTCCCCGCCCTGTGCGGCGGTGACCAGAGCGATCAGCTTTTCCTTTTCCATGTTTTCCCCTTCACGGCAAAAAGGGTGTCGTGGGACACCCTCTTGCCATTTTATTTTTTATCCGTTGTTCTGCACCACGGTAGCGCTCAGCGACGTAGTGGAAAGATCCGAGCCGCGATTGGGCGCGGCATCACCGCTCATGCGGTAGATATGAGTATAATACTCGTTATTATTAATGGTAAAGCCCTGTCCCTGAGAGGTAAAGCCCGCGTCGCAAACCACAACGCCGCCCGTGCCGCGGATGATCAGGCTCTCCAGATAGACGCCCGTGGCGACCTTGCCGCTGGTATTCACGATAGCAACCTTGGCCACAAAGCTCGAGCCCTCCCAATAAGCCTCCAGCAGGACCACGGAAAGCTTGCCCTGCTCGTAGCGACCCTCCACGTTGGTGTTGATAAAGTGAGTGACGGCGTGCTTGGTGGTGGTCGTAGGTGCCTTGGTGGTCGTGGTGGGCGCCTTCTTGGTGGTAGTGGAGGGAGCGCCGCCCTGCGCCTTGGTGGTGGTGGAGGGAGCCTCGCTACCCTGGCCCTTGGTGGTGGTCACGGGGGTCTCAGAGGTCTTCTCCTCGGTCTCGGTCTCTTCCTCCGTCTTCTTCTCGGCGGAGGTCTCACGGGTTTCCGTTTCCGTCTCGGAGGAGGCAGGGGCGTTCTTTTCGTCGCAAGCAACGAAGGCGATCAGCATGGTAGCGCAAAGCAGTAAGGCAACAAGTCTTTTCATTTTTCATTCTCCTGAAATTGATTAAAATTTACTGTCGGTTTTTCCTCCCGACGTTCATAAAGGGGATTCCCTCCGCCGTCGGGTTTTATCTTTTTCAATTTTTTTGAAAAATTATTTTTCCTCGTCAAAGCTCTTGCGAATACCCGCCACGTCCTCCACGGGAAGGCTGATCACCAGACCGTGTGCATCGCTGTCCGCACCGCAGGTCTCTGCAATGGCATTCATAATGGGCAGTCGCTCCTTGGCGGTAGCCAGGATCAGCACGATCTCGCGCTCCTCCTGAATGGAGATGCCCCAGAACTGCAGGGCCTCGGAGCTGCCCACTCTGCGGCTGTGGAATACGGTTCCGCCGCCTGCCCCCGCCCGTCTGGCGGCGGCCATCACGTCCTCGCTGAAGCCTTGATTTACCAAGGCCAGCACCATGGAATAGGGATAACTCATGGCTTCTCCTTTCACACCCGGATTTTTTTCAAGGGGGCGGCAAAGCTCCACCAGCCCCAGACTTGCCCCCGAAACGGGAGCAGTAAAGGCCACGCCGCTGCCGGGCGTACCCAGATATAATTCGTCTCTTAAAAGCTCCAGAAGCTTCTTGCCGAAGGAGCGGGGCACCAGACACAGAACCAGCGTCTTATCGATACCGCCCAATCCCAGCAGGTTCACGATCTCGCCCGTGGCCGTGCCCTTGGCAAAGCTGTGATACTGCTCGGGCACCTTCACGCGGCGCATGACCTCCTCCGCCTTCACCGCAAGACGCGGCGGCACCACAAGGAAGAGCAAGGACAGATCGAATTTTTCGTTTTGATTCATCTTCATCCCTCCAGATCCACGATCACGTCGCAATTATCGGGACGGAGCCGCTGTACCGTATTCTTCTGCTTTTCGGACTTGATGCGGTACACCAGACCCATCACCTGAATGGCGATCAGCGGCGTCAGCGCAACCAGCGCCACCACGCCGAAGGCATCGGTCATGAGATTGCCGCCCACCGCCTGACACACACCGATGGACAGAGGCAAAAGAAAGGTACTGGTCATGGGGCCGCTGGCCACACCGCCCGAGTCAAAGGCGATACCCACGAAGATCTTGGGCACAAAGCGGCTCAGCACCAGCGCGACTACGTAGCCGGGCAGAAGGATATACATGATCGGAACAGAGCACAGCACCCTCAGCATGGCAAGCCCCACACTGATGGAAACGCCGATAGACATGGAAAGATTCATGGCCTTGGCGGAAATGGCACCGTCCGTCACGCTTTCCACCTGCGCGTTCAGCACCTGAATGGCGGGCTCCGCCTTCACGATAAAGTAGCCGATCAGCATGCCGAGCGGCACGAGGATCCAGCGCCATTCCATATCGGCCAGGGTCCTGCCCAAAAGACTGCCCACGGGGGCAAAGCCGATGTTCACGCCCGCAAGGAAGGTCACAAGACCGATGTAGGTATAAACAAGACCGAATAAGATCCGCACGATCTGGCGCAAATGATAGCGGCGGGTAAAAAGCTGAAACAGCACGAACACCGCCACGATGGGAAGCAGGCTCACCGCCACCTCCTCGGCGTAAAGACCCAGATCCGAGAAAAAGACCCTCGCCACGTCGCGGGTGGTAGCCACCGCAGGGATCTCCGTTACGGTATAGGCAGCTTCCTCGGGACGGTAAAATACGCCCAGAAGCAGCACCGCCAGAATGGGACCCACGCTGGACAGCGCCACCAGACCGAAGGAATCGCTGGCAGCGTTCTTATCGCCGCGCACGGAGGCAAGACCCACGCCCATGGCCATGATAAAGGGCACCGTCATGGGGCCCGTAGTCACACCGCCCGAGTCAAAGGCCACCGCCAGAAAGTCTCCGGGCACAAAAAACGAGCCGATGAGAAGCGCGGCGTAAAGCACCATAAGAAGAACGGAAAGACTGAAGCGATAACGAATGCGAAGCACCGCCAACGCAAGAAAAATGCCCACGCCCACCGCCACGGTCAGGATCAAAACAAGATTGGGCACCGCGGGCACCAGCTCCGCCAGCACCTGCAGGTCGGGCTCGGAAACGGTGATGATAAAGCCCATGATAAAGCTGACGGCCACGGTCAGGATCACCTTAGCCGTTTTGGATAGTGTCACACCGATGCCCTCGCCCAAGGGGGTCATGGCCATTTCCGCACCAAGCTGGAAAAAGCCCATGCCCAAGACCAGCATCGCCGCACCCACCGTAAAGAGGGATACCGTGCCCAGCTCCATGGGGAAGAAGATCAGACTGATCAGCAAAACGATCACGGAAATGGGGAGAACGGCAACCAAGGATTCGCGGATCTTTTCTTTCAATTTCGGGCTCATTCGTCCTCTCCTTTCCTTCCGTTTTTTACCTATTTAACATTATATCGCAAATAATGAAAAAATACAAGTCGCTTCTCCTACAAAGCTGTCTTTCTTTTCCAAAAAATTTTAGGTAAAAAATGCTTTTTTCTTGACTTTGCCCCTTCTTTTGATACAATGGAGGAAAGGAGAATATCTCTTTATTTTTTGTATATCACGAGAGGTTTTTCATGAATTACACCGTCGTCGAAAGCGGCATCGTCTATTCCGGTGTCGATGCCCCCCAGTATTCCAGCTGTTCCTTCCCCGCTGTATGTCAACTGAGAAACGGCACCCTCATCGCCTCCTTCAAGGCGGCTCGCCGCAAGATCCCCGATAATGCCTCCGATCGCGCCGCCGCCGTCTTTTCCTACGACAACGGCAAGACCTGGTCTCAGCCTGCGGAGCTCTTCGAGGCCCCCGTGGTAGACGGCAAGCCCACCACTCTGCGCACCCTGTACTTTATTGAGATCAAGGAGGGAGATCTTCTGGCCGTCTGCAACGCAGTGGATGCCACCATGACCGACCTTCCCTACTATAACGAGGAGACCGAGGGCCTGAAGATGACCTATATCCTCTTCTCCCATTCCTACGATAACGGCAAGACCTGGGAGCCTCTGGAGCGCATTCAGGTGGAGACCTTCCGCGATCTGCCCCTGCCCCTCACGGGCGCTCCTCATATCACCAAGGAGGGGCGCATCGGCATCCAGTTCGAGGTCAATAAGCACTATTACGAGACCGAATACTGGGTGCACCACAGCGCCGCGGTCTATTCCGAGGACGGCGGCAAGACCTGGGGTAACGAGGTGGTCATTACCGACTGCCCCGAGATCTATTACTGGGATCAGCGCATCTCCGCCCTGCCCGACGGCAGAGTGTGCGACATCTTCTGGACCTTCGACCGCAGAAAGGGCGACTATATCAACATCCACTACTGTGAGAGCCACGACGGCGGCAGAAGCTACGGTCCCCTTTTGGATACGGGCCTTTCCGGTCAGCCCGGCAACGTCCTGCAGACCGCAGACGGTGCTCTGCTTGCCATCTACATCAACCGCGACGCCGCCCCCGTCATCCGCTTGGCAAGAAGCGAGGACGGAAAAGTCTGGCAGGACGTTCTCACCGTCTTTGACTTCGGCAAAAACACCAAGGGCAAGGAAAACGCAGGCATGAACGACGTTTGGGCGGAGATGGGTGCCTTCAATATCGGCCATCCCTTCATGACCCGTCTCAACGACGGCACGATCCTGGCTCATTTCTACAGCGGCCCCTCCACCCATCGCACTGATTTTCACGTGGTAAGAATCGAGGAGAAATAAATGTTTTCCGATAAAATGCCCCTCTTGGAAAGCGACCGCGAGGCGGTCACCATCCTTTCCTCCTTCCTGCCCGATAAGATCTTCGACTCCCACGCCCATCTCTTCGATACCGCGCTCCTGCCGGAGCTTTGCAAGGGAAAGCCTCACGTTGTCAAGGGACTGGAGGGCTATCGGGAGGAAATGGCACCCCTGCTCAATTTTCCCCGCACCCTTTCTCTGAATATCATCCCCTTCCCCGACGGCGCCATGGTAGATCGCACCTGCGGCCTCATCGAAAAAAGCGATGCCTTCGTGCTGGGTGAGCTTGCCAAGGACGAAGGAAACGTCTGCGAGCTCCTCGTCCATCCCGACGACACCCCCGAGGAGCTGGAGGCACGCCTTGTGAGCCCCCGCATCCGCGGCTTTAAATGCTATCACAACATCGGAAGGACCCGCCCCTCCTGGAACGCACCCATCGGGGATTATCTGCCCGAATCCGCATGGCAGGTGGCAGACAAAAAGGGACTTGTCATTACCCTGCATATGGTGCGAGACGACGCTCTGGCCGATCCCATCAACCTCTCCTATATCGAGGCCATGGCCAAGCGCTACCCCAACGCCACCCTGATCTTAGCCCATTGCGCCCGTGCCTTCGCCTCTTGGACGGGGGTGGAAAGTGCCCATAAGATCGCCCATCTGGATAACGTTTGGGTGGATTTTTCGGGCGTGTGCGAATCCCCTGCCATGTTCCAATTTTTAAAGAAGCTTGGCGTGGAAAAATGTCTGTGGGGCTCGGACTACCCCGTGTGCCGCTCCCGCGGCAAGGCCATCTCCCTGGGTCGCGCCTTCTACTGGATCTACCAAAACGATCTGGACAATTTCACAGGCAAGACCGCCCTCAGCCACTACCTCATCGGCGCGGAAAACCTCCTTGCCGTACGGCAGGCCTTCATCATGGCAGAGCTGGGCGAGGCGGCTGTCGAGGATTTCTTCTACAATAACGCCATGCGTCTGTTTCGCCAAAAATAGAAAGGATTTTTTGCTATGTTAGATCTTCGTTACACCCGCGAAGCGGATGACTTTTTCAGCATTTTCGGCTCCTTCGGCAAGGTCATGGGACAGGTGGAGGGCGATGCCTCCTCCTTTTCCGTCAAGAGCGACACCTACCTTGTTACCGCCACCGAAACCTGCGACGCCTACGGAGTCAAGCACCGCAAGGGAAAGATTCAAAACGTCGGCACCGCCCCCATGGAGCTGCGCTCCGTTCTGTGGAACTTCGTCTACGACGGCGGCGAATACTCCGTTTATACCCAGGGCAATACCTGGTCCTACGAAAGCCTCGGCTCCTGGCAGACCCTGAACGCCACCGTCTCTGCCGAGACCCTGCAGACCCGCGACTGCTTCAACGCCACCCCCTTCTTCGTTCTTTGGAACGATCAGACCCACCGCGGCACCGCCTTCCACATCTTCGCCCAAAGCGCGTGGAAGTACAGCGTCAACCGTCGCCGTCTGGGCTTCGGCGGCGACAAGACCCGCGTAGAGGCGGAGATGGGTATTCAGAATACCAATTTCTCCGTGACTCTTCAGCCCGGCGAGGCGCTGGAGCTGCCCGATATCATCTATTACGAGGTCAGAAACAAGCTGGATCTGGACGCGTGGAAATTCCACCGCTATTTCAACGAGACCTGGCCCCGCCGTGAAATGCCCGTCATCTATAACACCTGGCTCCATTGCTACGGCGAGGTGAAGATGGAGAGTGTGGTGCCGCAGATCGAGCGCGCCGCAGAGCTGGGCGCCGAATACTTCGTCATTGACGCAGGCTGGTTCGGCGAGGGTGAAAACCTTTGGAAAAAGCGCGGCGACTGGGACGAAAGTCAGGGGCAGGGCTTCCGCGGAAGAATGCACGAGGTAGCGGATAAGGTGCGCCGCGCCGGCATGAAATTCGGCGTTTGGTTCGAGGTGGAATGCGCCGGTCACACCGCCCGCATCTTCGAGGAGCACCCCGAATACTTCTTCACCTACAAGGGGGACCGCTTCCTTGATTTTACCCGCAAGGACGCCTGCGATTACATTGTGGACAAGGTCTGCGAGATCATCGAGAAAAACGGCGTGGAATACATCAAGTTCGACTATAATCAGGACACTGATCTGGACGAGCAGCACGCCGCCCACATGAACTGGAGAAAGGGACACCGCGCCGTCATCGAGCGCATCCACCAGCGTCACCCCGAGGTGTATCTGGAAAACTGCGCTTCGGGCGGCTTCCGCATGGCACCCGTTCACGGCACCTATTTTGATTCCTTCTGGCTCAGCGATAACCAGAGTCCCTACGAGGGCGTGCGCATCTTCAAGGATACCGTTCGCCGCCTGCCCCCTCAGCTCATTGAAAAGTGGGCCTGCATGCAATCCGTGCCCGCCTTTCGCGAAGATTATACCGATACGGGCGTGGGCGAGGAATACGTGCAGAAGATCATTGCCACCGACGACGGCTATTGGGATAACGTCCGCGGCGTTCGCCCCTCCTGGGCCAAGGGCTTCCTCACGGGCGGCCTCATCGGCTTCTCCAACGACCTGACCCGCATGGACGATACCTTCTTCCGCGAGATGCAGGAGCATGTCCGCAATTTCAAGGCCCACCGCGATTTCTGGAAAAAGGCCGTTTGCCGCATCCTCACCGATACCAAGGATCTTCTGGTCATGCAGTATTCCGATATGGATTCCACCCGCGCCGAGATCCTCGTCTTCACCTATAACATCCGTCAGGCCGCCGTCACCGTGCATCCCGTCATGGACGGGGGCAAGACCTACCGCTACGGCGAGGAGCTTGTCAGCGGTAAAGCACTGGACGCCGAGGGCATTCGCATCCCCACCGCCAAGTGCCTTGACGTGCACCGCATCGTTCTGGAGGAGGCGGAATAATTTCTCCCAAAAAGAGCCCGAAAATCGGGCTCTTTTTTACCGTCATGAATTGACATCCCCTTTTCTTCATGCTATAATTTTCCGTGTTGACCCCCTATTTTTTCTTATTTTGAAAGGAGTTTTCCACTATGTTTTGTCCCAAATGCGGCAAGATGGAAGCGGACGGCACCGCCTTCTGCTCCGCCTGCGGCGCGGCCATGACCGCCACCGCACAGAATCCCAATGCCGAGGCCCCCAAGGCAGGCGGCTTCCGCCCCTCCGCCAAGGATCGCGGTCTTTCCAAGAAGGAATTCCTCGCTCAGGAAGCAGGCCCCGCAGCCAAGAAAAACGCGCTTCTTTCTCTGGCTGCCTTCGCGCTGGCCGCTCTCTTTTTGATCATCACCCTGATCGCCACCTGCAATATGGCCTTCTATGATATTCCCATCTTCAACCTTGCTCTGACCGCTTCGGGCGCAGACGTGGACGAGATGGACGATGCGATGGATGAGCTGGCAGACGAGCTGGACGATCTCCGTGATTACGTCGACGATTTCGAGGATGAGCTGGATCTTGACAGCGACGAGCTGGAGCTCGTCAACGACCTGTTCGACGAAATGGAGAATATGGTCAGAAATCCCTCCCTGTCCAACGTCCTCAGCGCCGTTGAGGAAACGCGCAACATTGCAAACAAAAGTCTTCCCGAGGAGCTGGAGGACCGTCTGGTGGGTAGCGATATGGACGAGTTTGACGCAGTCGCCGATACGCTGAGCATCATTCAGACCGTTCTCATCATCTTCACCTTCCTCGTGATCGCTCTGGCTGCGCTGGCCGCCTTTATGAAGAATATGGGCTTTGCCATTGCCGCCATCATCGTGAACGCTCTGCCCTGCCTCCTCCTGTCCGGCGTGATCTGGTTCCTTCTGATCACCGCTTCTCTCGTTGTTCTGTGCGTATTCCTTTCCAAGTTCAACGCAGAGTACAAGGCCCTGCAACCCATCAAGGCTTAATTTTCCAACAAAAGAAAAGAGGTCCCTTCCTTCCGAAGGGGCCTCTCCTTTTTATACAAAAAAACAGATGCCTTGCGGCATCTGTTTTCCGTTTTTCGCTTTTTACAGTCTTTCCGCGGTTTCCTTTTGGATCTTGGCAAGGAACGCCTCCAGGCTCATGGTCTCGGTCTCGGCAGTATCGCGGTTACGCACGGAAACGGTACCCTCCTCGGCCTCCTTGGCGCCCAGAATAAGCATGTAGGGCACGCGGGCCACGGCCTGCGCCTCGCGGATCTTGTAGCCGATCTTCTCGTTTCTGTCGTCCAGCTCACAGCGGATGCCCGCGGAGCGGATGGCCTCGTAGACCTTCTGAGAATATTCGGCGGTCTTCTCGGAAACGGGAAGCACCTTCACCTGAACGGGAGCCAGCCATGCGGGGAACTTGCCTGCGAAATGCTCGGTCAAAATACCGATAAAGCGCTCAATGGAGCCGAAGCATACTCTGTGGATCATGATGGGACGCTTCTTGGCGCCGGTCTCGTCCACGTACTCCAGCTGGAAGTTGATGGGCATCTGGAAATCCAGCTGAATGGTGCCGCACTGCCAGCTTCTGCCGAGGCTGTCCTCCAGATGGAAGTCGATCTTGGGACCGTAGAAGGCGCCGTCGCCCTCGTTGATGATGTAGTTAAGGCCCAGCTTCTCCAGCGCGCCCTTCAGGCCGTCCGTAGCGGCCTCCCAATCCTCGTCACTGCCCATGGAATTTTCGGGACGGGTGGAAAGCTCGATGAAATACTTAAAGCCGAATTTGGTGTAGACCTCGTTGATCATGCCCACCACGCCCATGATCTCCTCCGTGATCTGATCGGGACGCATGAAGATGTGAGCGTCGTCCTGGGTGAAGCAACGCACGCGGAACAGACCGTGAAGCGCGCCCTTCAGCTCGTGACGGTGGACCAGACCCAGCTCGCCCATGCGAATGGGCAGATCGCGGTAGGAGTGGGGGCTGGAGCGATAGACCATAACGCCGCCGGGGCAGTTCATGGGCTTAATGCAGTAGGTCTCCTCGTCAATGAGGGTGGAATACATGTTGTCCTTGTAGTGATCCCAGTGTCCGCTGGTCTCCCACAGAGCGCGGTTCATGATCATGGGGGTGGATACCTCCACGTAACGCTCGCGGTAGTGAATATCACGCCAGTAATCGATCAGGGCGTTCTTCAGAGCCATACCGCTGGGCAGGAAGAAGGGGAATCCGGGGCCCTCCTCGCACAGCATGAAAAGACCCATTTCCTTACCGATCCTTCTGTGGTCGCGGCGCTCGGCCTCCTCCATCAGCTTCAGATGCTCCTCCAGCTCCTCCTGCGTGCGGAAGGCAATACCGTTGATACGGGTGAGCATCTTATTGTTCTTGTCGTTCTTCCAGTAAGCACCGGACTGCTGGGTGATCTTAAAGGCCTTCAGCGCCTTGGTATAGGTCAGGTGAGGGCCTACGCACATATCGATATATTCGCCCTGCTGATAGAAGCTGATGGGCAGGCTCTCGTCCAGGTCGCCGATGTGCTCCACCTTGTACTTCTCCTGTCTCTCCTCCATGAGGGCAACCGCCTCCTCGCGGGGCAGGATAAAGGGCTTAATGGGCAGGTTTTCCTTGACGATCTTGCGCATTTCATTTTCGATGCGGACAAGGTCCTCGTCGGAAAGCTTCTCCTCGCCCAGATCCACGTCGTAGAAGAAGCCCTTCTCCGTAGCGGGACCGAAGGCAAAATCTGCCTGGGGATACAGACGCTTGATGGCCTGTGCCAGAACGTGTGCCGCGGTGTGACGAATGACCTGAAGCTCCTCCTCAGGGGTCAGATCGTCGCGGATCGTGCCGTCGTTGCAAATAACTTTCATTTCATTCTTCCTTTCCTCGGGGGAAAAAATAACACCCCGAAAGCCGATGCTTTCGGGGTGAGAAAAATCCCACGGTTCCACCCGAATTCAGGCGCATAACGCCTCTCATTCCGCTTCGTTTCGTGAAGCCCACGCCGCCATTTCCTGCGGAACACAGAAGGATGGTACACCGAAAGGGCATCACAACGGCTTCCACCAATTCCGTCTCTCTGCAGATCCGCACGTTTTCGGTACGTATTCCTGTTTTTATTATAAGACCTTTTTTCGCCCTTGTCAATCCCTCTTTTTTGTGATAAAATGGGAAAACTCCCCATAGATTTTTAAAAAACGGAAGGAGCCGTTATGGAACGATTGTTAGAGATCTTAAAGGTGATCTTTTTAGGTATCGTGGAGGGCATTACCGAGTGGCTACCCATCAGCAGCACGGGTCACATGCTTCTGGTGGATGAGTTTATCAAGGTGAAGGAAGACCCCGCCTTTATGGAGACCTTCTTCATCGTGATCCAGCTGGGTGCCATCCTGGCGGTGGTGCTCCTCTTCTGGAATCGCATGTTCCCCTTCCAATTCAAAAGCAAAGAAAAGCCCGTGATCCGAAAGGACGTCTTTTCCCTTTGGTTCAAGGTAGTGGTAGCCTGTATCCCCGGTGCGGCGATCACCCTTCTTTTCGACGATTTTATCGAGGAGCATTTCCACACCCCCACCGTCATCGCCGCGGCCCTCATCCTGTACGGCTTGGGCTTCCTCTTCGTGGAAAAATGGAATAAAGCCCGTGCACCCCGCGTTTCCGGTCTGGAAAATGTAAGCTATAAGGATGCCCTTCTCATCGGCCTCTTTCAGGTACTGTCCATTATCCCCGGCACCTCCCGCTCGGGCTCTACCATCCTCGGCGGTCTCATCCTCGGCGTGGATCGAACCACCAGCGCCGATTTCACCTTCTTCCTCGCCGTTCCCGTCATGGCGGGCTATTCCCTCTTAAAGCTGTTAAAATTCGGCTTTGACTTCACCGCCTTCCAGCTGGTACTGCTCCTGGCAGGATGCCTCACCGCCTTTCTCGTATCTCTGGTGGTCATCAAGCTCCTTCTCTCTTATATCAAAAAGCGCGACTTTGCCGTGTTCGGCTGGTACCGCATCATCCTCGGCGCCCTCGTCCTCGGCTGGTTTCTTTTAATTAAATAAAATTCGAAAAATGCAATGCAGGCCAAGCACCTTTAAAAGGGCTTGGCCTGTTTTCGTCATTTTGCATCGAGTGTCATTACCATGGCAATTTCTCTCCTGCATTATTTTTAAATTGCGCAAGAATCATTTACACTTTTCCAAACACAAAAAGATAGTAATCTTCTAAAGTCGGAGAAAGAGGGGTCGCTTGCATGGTGGGCGCAACGTTCGAAAGAACTCTCAAATGAACATTGCCATTTTCTTCATTTTTTAGAATTCCTACTACTCGATAGTTTTTTTCCATAGCGGACACATCATCTTCTGCTCCCAACGGAAGATCCCACACCTTTCCTTCCATTTTTCTGGAAAGTTCAGCTGCCGATGCAACATCAACGATCTTGCCCTCTTTAAGAAGAATGATGCTCTTGGCAATAAATTCGATATCCGTTACCACATGGGTTGCAATAAGAACGATGCGATCCAGCGCAATGCGAGCAATAAGATTGCGAACGGCAATTCTTTGCTTCGGATCAAGCCCTGCTGTCGGCTCATCTAAAATAATCACGCTCGGTTTACCCAAGAGTGCTTGCGCCAAAGCCAATCTCTGCTTCATCCCCCCCGAAAGATGAGATATCTTGCTATGTGCCACCTCCAACAGCTCCACTTCACAAAGACGTTTTTCGATTTCCTCTGCTATAAGCTGTTTTCTCTTCCGCCTTTTTTCCGAAGAGTAAAGATCTTTCAATGTAGCCATGTACCACATATAATCCCAAACCGTGAAATTGCCATACATAGCAGGATATTGCGGCATATAGCCCAAAAGCGCCCGAAAACGAGGCCCTAAGGTCAATACATTTTCTCTCGGAATATTTTCATCCTCATAAAAAATTTCACCACGATCCGCCTTTAAATTATCAGTAATAATATTCATAAGTGTGCTTTTTCCGGATCCGTTTGGGCCCAAAAGCGCATAAATGCCGGGGCTCATATCGATGGAAAAATCCGAAAGAGCGCAAGTTTTTCCATATTTTTTTTGAAGATGCTCAAGACTTATTTTCATATCCCGTCACCTCTTTTAACTTTTTTAGTTACAACGGTCATTCCCACCGCAACAATGGCAACGGAAAAACCAAAAAATAAGAAAGTGCTACCAAGACCTCCTTCACGAACTATGACGTCCGGATTTTCGAGACGGGTCAAATCAAAAGCGGTTGCAAGAGAAACGCCAGCTTCTGTCGCAAAATACGGCAGCCAAATCAACGCACCCACAATATAAGACAAAAGCCGCTTTTTTATGAAAAATGCGATTAAAAATGATAGGAAGCAAAGTAGCAATATGCCAACAAATCGGAGCAAAGTCCACAGAAACAAATAATCGAAAACAGAAAGCATTGGCGCATTTCCATAAGAAGAGATACTCACGAGAGGCTCCGATAATGGGGGCATAGCAAAATGATTCGTCAAGTAACACAAATCGATTCCTAAAAAAAGAAACCACAACGTAACGGTAGTTGATGTGCATAGCAACATTTTTCTTTTGAATAGCGCAAGTCTGCCAAGTTTGGTGCTTTTTAGCAACGAAAGCTGTTTCTCAGAATCCTTTCGTTCATTCAGATAGAGCTGCATGGCAAGCAGCGACACAAAACAGATCAACAACCCATCCGCTCCCTTTTGTGTCAGACGATTGAACCCGGTGTCATAGAGATAAGACCCTATGATTCCGCGTTCTTTATATAGTGTTTCCAAATACGCCGACTGTTTGTCGAGATCTGCCAGAACACGAAGCTTCACCTCTGCAACAGAATACTCTCGCAAATAAGAAATAAACTCGCTGTTTTCTATCGTTCCTTCTAAGTATTTTCCGGACATTTCTTCATAACGCGAACTGATACCCGCGTAAAACAGAATATCTCGTCGAATTTTTTCCGCTTTTTCCTCCGTATAACTGCCGCCTATCGTTCCCTCTATATAATTTCTGTATACGCGGTCATAGGACGAAAGTTCTTCTTGAAAATAAACCGACGAAGTCCAAACTTTTAAGACTAAAAGAACAAAAATTAAAAGTAAAAGAAATCGGTTTTTATACCCCTCGAAAAGGAACAAAGAAAGAGTTCTTTTCTTTCTTCTGACAAAGAGTTCACGACAGCTAAAAAACGAACGAAGCCTTTTGAACTTTTTTGTGTGCTGTCTTATCTTGGGATAATACCAAAGAGAAAGGGCGAGAGAAAAGGCAATGGTTATAATACTAAACACAAAAAAAACATCTGTTATATTCCAAGAGACATCAAAAATATCTACCGCACGATAGCGCTTCAATGTCCCGGAGGGAGAAAATAACGCCCTTAGACCTAAATAGTTCCATTGAGATGTGTTTTTGATTTTTGGCAAAAACCAACAGAAAACAACAACACCCAAAGATATCGGGATCGAAAAGGAGAATCTTTTGGTTATGACCGAAACAGCAAAAGTAATTCCCGTTAAACAAAAGGCAGAAAAGCATTTAAAAAATACAACAAAAAGGTAGCCGCTCCACATCTTTTGTGCGTAAGGGAACATCGACAAATCAACAAAAGAATCAATTGCTTGGATTGCCTCCAAAGGATTGGAATAGCCGCCGCTTACTATACCGACGGTAAGAAATGTAGTAATAGAAAAAAGACAAACAATCACAAACGAAAGAAAAAGTGAAGCGCTTAGCTTAGCTGCAACGGTGGCACCTCTTCCTTTGCGGCAAACGCCCCCAACAACATAAAAACCATTTTGTTGATCCGAAAGCGAAAGGAAGGCTGTACAAAAAATAACAAGAAGAAATACGGGGAAGTAGTCGCTTTCATAAGAAAAGAGAATATCCCATCCAAAAACAGGCTCCCCCTGAAAAACAACGGTATCTTTCAAGGAGGAATAAACTTGAATCACGCGCGTTTGATATTCGTAGGCAAAGCCTTTTTCTTGTTCAAGACGATTTCTTATATTATAGGCTTTGTCAAGCACCAAAGACAGCTTTTCTTCGTACTGCCCGTCAGATTTTGCCGCCGCCAATACCGTTTCGTATATTTCTCCGTCACGAATTTCCCATTCTCGACCGCCCAGTCGATACGGATCAGCAGGATCCGGGTTTGCGGGAGAGGTATTTTCCTCCAAATAAATAAGATAATCCTTGTAGTTTTGTATGAAAGAAACGGGATCGGAAGAATACTCTTCAAAAGCAGATTCGATTAATGATCTTTTTGCAGAAAACGTCCGAAAGTCCGTATAATTGACACAAAAAACAACATTGAGAATCAGAAGCAAAACCAATGCAATTTTCAAAAACGAAGCAGAAAACACTTTTTTCAATTCATAATAAATAAGCGTTACCATGCATTTCCTCCCTCATCTCGAACAATTGCGACCTTCCTCGGCAATGTTACATCAGTCTTGTTTCTTCTTTTGTAATCAAATTAATGCAGAAGCATAATTCCTGCGACTCTTCCCTTCTCCAATAAATCAAATATTTATCGCTTATGGCAACATACTCTGTTTGAACGTTCTCACTTTTAAAATCATAGATAGTTGTCCTTTGCTTCGTTTTTAAATCAAAAGCATATAGAACACTCGTGCCATAGGCATCATAACCGTCATCGGACAAGGCAGCGTTTTCAAAAGAATAAAAATAGAATTTATTTCCTTCATTTCTTCCGACAGTTACCTTTGAAAGGAGCAGTTCTTCCTTTGAAATATCGGAAAGAGGGCGGCGATAAAGATCGCAGTACACCCAATGCTTTCCATCGGTTTCGCCACCTTGATGATTTGTACTGTAATAAATAAAGCCATCATTCACGAACATTTCCGGTATCAATTCGATGTTGAACAAATAGTTAAACTCATTAAGATCAATATCGCAAGAATACAGTTCCTTTAACCCCTCTTTATAGCAATAGACCCTCCCCTCCGCCGCGTAAAGAATTCTGAAGAAATCACCATTTGCGTTTTCAATTTTTCGATAATTCGTTCCATTCGTTTGAACCGTATGCATATCATAACCAAGATCCCCCTCGTTTGTAGTAAAGAAAATGCGGTCTTTATAAAGCGAAAGAGACTGCACCGAGCTTGTGATGCTGTCTTTTATAACATAAACCTGCTGCGTACTCATATCAAAAGATACGATTCTATATAAGTATCTCGGTTTTTCAGAACCAATGGGACGTTCTATATATCCATGGGCAATAACCAATACAGGGGCTTTCTCGCTTTCCGATTCCAACGAAGAAGCAACAAGCATGGAATAATAACCGGAAATATGAGGAAAGGGATTGTCTGTGCCATCAGCGAGCACGTCGTTGAAAATGGGAAGTGTTTCCGAAACTTCGCTATCCAAAAGACGATAACAGAATACACCGTCTTTCTCGAAAAAATAATACTGACCGCAAATCACATCTCTTGTACCCGCAATAAAACGATCACCGGATGTTAGACCGTTAACTTGATCTTTTTTCAAAAGAAACAAACCGCAAACAAACAATGCGATAACAAGAGTGACGATAAGCACGATTGTAATACGTATCCGAACTTTCTTCATGGCACTCCCCATTTTCTTTCATTGAAGCTTATTCATGCCCTCATTGTTGCATTGAATAAGCAAAAGAATTGTTTTTAATTCAAAAAAACTATCTATTTTTTTAACGTTGACTTCAGCTTGCAGACATATAAATCGGCCCTGGATTGATTTCAATCGTCGAACCAACAGGACGGGCAACATAGCTCGCTATATAGTAATAAACCAAGTCGGCCTCCGTATAATTCTTTTCGCATGAAATATAGTTGCCTATAGAGACATTGCCACTTGCACCTGAACTAATTACCTGACCATTATCCTGCAAGCTGGATACATTCTGTATAATAAAAAATGCCGCAACCATTCGTTCACATTTTGTTATTTATTTTTTATATTTTACAACACTTTTTCGCTTTTGTCAAGAAATACAATAAATAGCATTTTAGAAATATGCGATTATGATATATGATATAATGCTCTATACAGTAATACCACACCAAAGGCAATAAAAATCGACCAAGCATTCTTGAAGTTGCTTGGTCGATTTAACGGAGTTTTTTATACGATCACGAATTGGCAAAACAGATACAGTACCACAAGAAAGATCACGTTCAACAGGGCAAAGATCCCAAGATACTGCCTTGTGTGTCCGGGATAGAGAATGCGAAATTCGCTGAAGGTGATCAGGCTTGCAAGGCTGGCGATCAGCGTACCCGTGCCACCGATATTCACCCCCAAAAGCAGGGCTCTGTAATCCCCCGTAAAGCGGGACAGCAAAATGGCCGAGGGCACGTTGGAAATGCCCTGACAGGACAGAGTGGAAACAAGCAGAGCATTCTTCGCCATGAGCGCGGACAAAAAGTCGTTGATGGCAGGCACGCGGGACAGATTCCCCGCGAAGATAAAAAAGAAGAAAAAGGTGCCCAGCAGGCCGTAATCCACCGAAAGGAGCGCATCCCGATCCACGAATAGCAGTACCGCAGTCACCGCAATGAGACCCACACCGTAGGGGATCAGGCGGAACACGATCAAAATGGAAAGGAAAAACAGCACAAGATACAGCACCGTCTTTTTCCGATCCAGCTTTTCATCAAAACGGTCGTCAATGGTAAGGCTTCGGGACGGTACGAACAGACAAGCCAGGGCCAGCATGGAAACGCTCAGCACGAAGGGCCACAGCATAATGCCCATAAATTCCATGGTGGGAATGTTAAAATAAGAATAGAGATAGAGATTCTGCGGATTGCCGAAAGGGGTCAGCATACCGCCGAGATTGGCGGAAATGTTCTGAAGCGCGAAAAGATAGGCCATATACCGCTCCATCCCCGTGACGCTCAGCGCAAAATACCCCAGCGGCAGAAAGGTAATGAGGGCCATATCGTTGGCAATGATCATGGATCCGATAAAGGTGATCACCACCAGAATGAGAAACAGCAAGCGGAGATTGCCCGTAGCGGAAACGATGCGCCGCGCCAAAATCGTAAAGAACTTAATATTCCGCAGAGCACATACCACCGCCAGCGTCAGATACAGGCAGGCCAGCGTCTTAAAATCAAAATAAGAAAGATAAGCCCCGTCGGGCGGTACGAAAAAGGCCGTCACCAATGCCGCCAATGCCGCAATACAAAATACCGTATTCTTTTTTACAAAGCGCAAAACGGCCATCGGTCTCCCTCCTTTTCTTCAAACCATCCCATCATACACCCAAATTCTCCCAAATTCAAGAGAAAATGAAAAAAAGTGACCCGAAGATCGGGTCACTTTTTACAAAACGGAATTTACGCCTTGCGGGAAGAAAGCTTCTTTGCCACGAAGAGCGTACCGATCACCAGAACGGCACCGACGCCGAGGCAGAGGTACACGTTCTGCACAAAGCCTGCGATCAAGAAGCAGACAAAGGAGATCACAGCCACGGTAATGGCGTATGGCAGCTGAGTGGAAACGTGAGCAATGTGGTTGCATTCCGCACCGGCAGAGCTCATGATGGTGGTGTCGGAAATGGGAGAGCAGTGGTCGCCGCAAACGGCACCGGCAAGACAAGCGGACATGCCGATCACACCGAGGGTGCTGCCGGCGGGGAAGATGGCCAGCACGATGGGAATGAGAATGCCGAAGGTGCCCCAAGAGGTACCGGTAGCAAAGGCAATAAAGCAAGCTACCAGGAAGACGATGGCGGGCAGGAAGCCGTGGAGGGCACCGGCGTTAGCCAGAGCGGATTCCACGAAGGCATCGGACTCCAGAAGACCGGTCATGTTCTTCAGGGAGGTAGCCAGCGTCAGGATCAGAATGGCGGGCACCATGGCAATGAAGCCCTTACCGATGCAGGCCATGGCATCCTTGAGGGAAACAAGCTTACGGAGCGCAAAGTAGAAAATGGTTACGATCAGTGCGATCAGCGCACCCCAGGGCAGACCCACGGTAGCATCCGTATCACCGAAGGCGGTGATGAAGCCGACCTCAAAGCCGCCGCCCACGTGCACCAGCGCGTAAACGCAAATGCCGATAAGAACGACGATGGGAAGGATCAGGTCAACAAGCTTTGCACGGCTGTTAGAGGCGATCTCGACCTCCTCTGCCTCACCCTCGGCGCGAGCTACGGTGAAGAGATCACCCTTGGCCGCGTTGAGCTCGTGCTGTCTCATGGGACCAAAATCAAACTTCATCAGTACGATGGCAAAGATGAATACGAAGGTCAAAAGAGAATAGAAGTTATAGGGAATGGCACGAATGAACATGGCAAGACCGGATTCTCCCTCGGGCGCATACTCGGAAACGGCGGCGGCCCAGGAGGAGATGGGAGCGATCATGCACACGGGTGCGGCGGTAGCGTCAATGAGATACGCCAGCTTGGCACGGGAAATGCCGGCCTTATCGGTGACGGGCTTCATAACGGCACCTACGGTAAGGCAGTTGAAATAGTCGTCAATAAAAATGAGAACGCCGAAGAAGAAGGTGGCAAGAGAAGCGCCTACCTTGCTCTTTACGTGCTTGGAGGCCCAGTCGCCGAAGGCACGGGATACGCCTGCCTTGTTCAGCAGAGCCACCACGGCACCCAACAGCACCAGGAATACGAAAATACCTGCGGTACCGGATACCGCTTCAATGAGACCGTCGGAAATGACGGAATCCATGGACTGGATGGGCTTGAAATCGCAAGCCATAAAGCCGCCCACCAGAATACCGATGAACAGGGAGGAATAGGCCTCCTTGGTAATCAGGGCCAGAATGATGGCCACCAGCGGCGGGAACAAGCTCCATGCCGTGCCCACAAGAGATGCGCCGCTGAGCACCTGAACCAAAGCCCAGATGAGAAGTCCCAGCAGAACTGCCGCGGCGATCACTGTGGTAATGATCTTCTTTTTAGACATATTGTCTCCTTTCGCGTGCCAAGGGCACAAAAAAATACGGCGTGAAGCCGCATCAACAAAAAAAGTCGATAGCGCTTCACCATAAGTGACAGTGCGTGAGATCTTCTCCCACACCCCAGCCCCGCGGCCTCGGTAAAGATCGCAAAGCTTCGGCGAGCCAGCCTTTCCCCGTGCGGTTACCGCCGTCTTTTCGGGCTACTGATCGGACTCGCGCCTCTATCTTATGTGTGAATCTTACCATAGCGCGACAATTTTGTCAACAAAATATCCCATTTTTCGTCATTTTTCGTACAAAAATACGGCACCCGCAGGTGCCGTAATCTATTTGGTTTTCAGCAGATAGTAATAGACCCGTCCCCGTCGGGTGGCAGACAGCACGCGCAGACCGCTTCTTTGTCGGTTGGCGATCTCCTGCAGGTGCTCTTTCGTCACGTCGTCCTCCTCCAAGGAGAAAAAGATATAATGCCGCTCCGTCTCACGGAAGGCCTTGTCGATCTCCCCGTAAAAGGCAGGGTCGTCGGCCGAGGGAAGGCGGAAGGCCGGGGTCAGATAATCCTTCTCGCAGGGAGGCAGCTCCTCCGCATGATCGGGGATCTCCGTCTGAAGCTCATCCGAAAAGGCGAAGCGAAACAGAATATCGTTTTCCATCTCGGCCTTGGCCGTATCAGCGCTGAGGGCACAGTCCACGTTGTACCAGTCACCGTCCAGCATCACCGTGTTCCAGGCGTGGCCGATCTCGTCCGCACCCTCGGGAGGCGTGAACTGCTTTTCAAAGGCGGGAATGCCCCGCAGGGCACACAAAAGGGAATATCCGTTGGCAAAGCCGTCGCAATGGGCGCGGTTTTGGAAAAACACGTCGTGAAGAAAGTGGGCCTCCGCTCTCTCATCCCCCTCGTAGGAAAGGTAAGCCACGTTGTCCGTCAGATACTGATAGAAATACAGCGCCGCCTCCATATCACTGCCCGCAGGCGCCTCTGCGGCGATCTTGCGTGCCTTTTCAATGGCCTCCTCCTTCTTTTCGAGAAACTCCTCCCCGAAGCGAGGGATCTCCACACGGAAAAACTCTCCCGCGGCGTAGGGCACGGTCACGCCCTTCTGCACGAATACCGCCAGATTCTGCTCTACCAAGGGACTGTCCGTGGAAAACAGAAAGGTGATCTCCACCACCGATTTACGACAGCCCAAAAGCAAGCGCGCATCGCCCAGAATATAGTCCTTCCCCTCATCCAGCGCATACTCCAGAATGCGATAGATCCTCTGCTCCGCAGTATTCAGCATGTGGTAATAGGTGCGGGTGTTGAAGCTTTTGTAGCGGGATTCGTAAAAGGCCAGATCAAAGCCGTCCAGCGCCGCCTCCGAGCCAAGCTCCTCCTCCGAATCCGCAAAATAAACGTATCGCTCCTCGGGCAGCACCTCATATCCGTCACCGCTGAATATCTCCCCGATGAAGCCTCCGATCCATTTTCCGAAAAAAATGCCCGCCACAAGCCCCACGGCACCACACAGCAAGCTGATGATCCTCTTTTTCATACCGCACCTCTTTCTTTTCTTTCTTCATTCTATCCGCCCCGCAAAAAAATGTCAACCTTCCCCATGCAAAATTCAATTCCTCCCTCCCCCAAACGTACAAAAAGACCGGCGGAACAAGTCCGTCGATCTTTTTTCATTGAATTATTAAATTTCGAAGAAAAATAGAGCGAAGCGAGGCACGCAAGGAAAACGCGAGGGAGTTTACTGAACGTAAATGACCGAACGTTTTGCCGCAGCGTAACGAAGGCGCAGCCGATTTTTCAAAGAAAATAAATATCACACCGGCAGAGCCGGTGGTTTTATAACAGCCCTAAAGGGCAGAATACTGGCTCACCCCTAAAGGGGTACGCCAAAAGCTAAAGCTACCAACCGCAAGGGGTACGTCAATCCTTAAATGGATCGTCGTA
>JAFQMA010000048.1 GCA_017414535.1 Clostridia bacterium
ATGACCGACAAAAGAGCATCTGAATTGCTATCTGAAAATCTGACGGCAATTTACGGCTACGCTTTTTCTAAGCTCTATGATAAAGATAAAGTTGACGACCTTGCAGCCGAAATCGTTTATGAGATCATCGTTTCGGTACGCACCCTTCAAAATGAGGAGGCCTTTTGGGGCTTTGCTTGGAAGATCGCTGAAAACACGTTCCGTCGCTTTATCCGCAAGGGGCAGTTTGTTGCACAGACAGTAGAGCTAACAGAAGAAAATATAGGTGTGTACGACCTCTCTCCCGAGCAGGAATACATAGAAAAAGAAACCGCAAGTGAGGAAACATATCTGCTTCGCCGTGAGCTTTCTCTTTTAAAGAAAACACACCGTGAGGTTTGCGTTGCTTATTATGTTGATAACAAAAGTTGTTCTCAAATCGCAAAAGAGCAAAACATTAGCGTTGAAATGGTAAAATACCATTTGTTTAAAACACGCAAATTATTGAAGGAAGGTATCGGTATGACGAGAACACTTGGAGAAAAAAGCTACAACCCCGGAACGTTCAGGCTTGACTTTTGGGGAGATTGGAACAAATATTACGATCTTTTCAGACGCAAGCTTCCCGGATCTATCGTGTTGGCCACATATTATGAGGCTATGACGCCGGAGGCACTTTCGATGGAGTTGGGAGTTTCTATGCCTTATCTTGAGGAAGAAATTGAGATTTTGGAAAAAGCAGGCGTGCTGAAAAAGGTCGGGGAGAAGTATCAGGCAAACATCGTGATCCTGACGGATGCCTATGAAAAGGAATTTGTCAAGAACACTTCCGCTATCTACACCGACGTTGCAAGATCGGTATTTGATAAAGCAGTAAGTCTTTTGCCGCAGATCCGTGCGCTTGATTTTCACGGTAACGATTACGATGATAATCGATTGCTGTTTGGTATCTTAAATCTTGCATTCATGAACGGTTATGGATTAACAAAAGAAAAGTCTCCCCTGGGTCCTCCCAACAAGCTTGCACTTGGTTGCAACGGGTGGATATTCGGATACGACAACGATTATGCAAATCATCATTTTGCGGCCATTACGTTAAGAACGGATAATAAAGCCCAAACTGCGTGGTTCGCGGCAGTAAACTATAAAGCAGCAGTAAAAGCACAGTTGTACGAACATTCGTATTTTAAGGACAAAGCCGAAGCAATGTGCGATGCGATCCTTTGCAAGGATGCCAACTATGAAAATATCACGCTTCCGTGGTTAATTGAAAATAATTTCATTCACTGTGGTGGCAACAAGCTATCCGCCAATTTTCTTGTATTTGAACCCGAAGTTTTTGAGAAAATTTGCAAGCTGACTTCCGTGATATCCGAAGAAGTGGCAAACTGCATGATTTATATATCCGATAAAGCTGAGAATATACTTGCCGAGCACGCTCCCGCTTCTCTCAAAGGACAGTGCGGAGATATTGCTAAGATCCACCACCGCCTTGACGTAGCAGCTTTCTTGTTAGAAGAGCTTATCAAAGAAAAGAAACTGATTGTTCCGAACGAAAAAACGCCTCTCTGTATTTGGGGTGTAAAAAACTAAATAGTTACTGCCGAGAGTAACCATTTGGTCGCTCTCGGCGGATTTGGTTTCTGGATTTGTCAGCACAAAAAAACGCAAAGTTCAGAAAAAAATCGAGAAGAAAAAGCTATTTTTCTCTTTTACCTTTCAGTTTCCTAACATTTTTCCAAAATTGCCTCATTTTTAGCTTGTTTTGCCCTTTTCTTAAGGATAGGCAAGGACGGCGAAGGATGGCAAATAACTGATTATAAGTGACATCGACGAAAACTACCTTAGGGTTCGAATTGTGACGGCTTTTTAACACTTTTTTGATCACTTGAAAAAGCATTTGAACTGTGATATAATAGTTTTGGAACAAATTTACGGTCTGCGGAACAAAATAGTGACCGCCCGTCCCTCGGGCCTTGCATTAGCCGTGCATTTTTCTCGGAAGGGGCAAGAAAGCGGTCACTAATTCGCTAAAAATTGCGTAAATTAGGGACAGTGAGGGACAGAGAGAGCCTGCGTGGCAGCTGCTCGAAATCAGTTTGCGCTCACGCGCACGAGGGTTCGAATCCCTCTCTCCGCCAAAAATCGACAGGTTTCGACCTGTCGATTTTTTATCCAAGCCGCAGGCTTGGCATATCATCACCGCACGGAGTGGGGTGTATATCATCACGGGCGTCTTGCCGCCCTTGTATCTCATCACGCGTTAGCGTGCATCCTCCTTCGTCTTGATGTTATACACGCCTTTCGGCGTGATTTTCGTGAGGGTTCAAATTTATACGAAAAACTGCCGAAAATATCTTTTTTGTCTGTTGCGGAAGGAAGGGGAGGTCGGTGACGCAGGCTGGAAAACCGTTTCGTTTTGACAGTATATTAAGATACCTCGGCCAAGGGCTTGGGATCGCTGTCGCTTTTGATGGTTTCGCCGGGGATGACCTTAGGCACGTAAAATCTTCGCTGATGATAATTCTCTACCTTGCGCACCTGCCCGAGGAGCTGAGCCATGTGGTCGATGAGCTTTTTGTTTTGGGGATCCTCGAAAAAATCAATGATGGGCTCCAGCTCCTCTACGGCATCCTTGTAATTTCTGCGTGCCTGACGGTTTGCGGCAAGCTGAGTGGCGAGCTTGCTTCTCTCGCGGCAGTTCAAGCCCTCAAGCTCCAGCTTGTGCAGATAGTCCTGAGTGATCCGTTCTTCGTTTTTCATGGCTTCAAGGTTAAAGCTGTAATCCGATCTTGCATTTTCGACAAAATCCAGAAAGGCTTTAATACATTGGGACGGTTGCATTTTTCTTTCCTGCTTCATAAACGTTATCTCCTTAAAATCATCACGGTTGGGATCGAGGCCTACCGACATAGGTTCATCCTTTGGTCAGGAGCTGATCCGATTTGTAAATGAGCTGCCTTCGTGCCTTGCCGAAGGCTTCTTACACTTGTAGTATAAAATAACAGATGTCCCATAAAACGGACAGTAAAAGGCGCGCTCCCTGTCAAGCCAAATTTTTGTTAAAGCCGGCCGTAATCTTGGGATTGCGGTTATTATCTTTTTATGGTATACTTTTGGAAAACGTGACTTTCGGAGGAGAATTGACGGAAATATCATGAAGCGCGATCCGGAAAAAATGTATGCCACGATGAACCCTTGGCGGTTGTTTTTCGTGGTGGCCCTGCCCGGCATGGTCAGTATGTTTGCCATGTCGATCTACAGTATCATCGAGGGCATTTTTATCGGGCAAAGGCTGGGCGAGGGTGCCTTTGCGGCGGTGAATATTGCCATGCCCCTGGTGATGATCAATTTCTCCCTTGCCGATCTGATCGGTGTGGGTGCCGCCGTTCCCATTTCCATTGCCTTGGGGAAGAAGGAAGGGGAAAAGGCCAATAATATTTTTTCCTGCTCCGTGATCCTGATCTTTATTACCTCCGTTCTGATGGGGGCGGCCATGTTTTTGGCGGCGGAGCCCCTTTGCAGGATGATGGGCGCAAACGACGCCCTCCTTGAGACCTCCGTGCGGTATCTGCGCACGGTGGCGCTCTGCAGTCCCTTGGCCACCATCTTTTTTGCCATGGATAACTACCTGCGCATCAGCGGCTACGTGAAGATGAGCATGCTGATCAATATCGGCTCCAACGCCTGCACCATCGCTCTTTTGAGCTTTTTCCTTTTGGTGCTGGATATGGACGTGGTGGGCTCGGCCCTTGCTACCTCCGTTTCCATGTCCCTTTGCTCCATGATCGCCATGATCCCCTTCCTGCGGGGGGAGGCCCTTTTGAAATTCAAAAGGCCCGTCTTTTCTGTGGCCATGATCCGCGAGATCGTTGCCTGCGGCTCCCCCGGTTTTCTTAATAATATTGCGGGGCGCGTGACCTCCATTCTCATGAATATCTCCCTGATGACCCTTGGCGTGAAGGCCTTCGGGGAGGGAGGCGGCACCACCGCCGTGGCCGTGTATGCGGTTTTGATGTACGCCAGCGATTTCTGCTGGCCCCTTCTGTACGGCATCAGCGATTCTCTTTCTCCCGCCATCGGCTACAACTGGGGCGCGGAAAGCTACGGCAGAGTCAAGCGCATCGTGGGCTGTGCCTATGTGGGCACGGCGGTCATCGGGATTCTTTCCACGGCGTTTCTGTTCTTTCTGCCCGGTACGGTGGCCTCATGGTTTGCCAATGCGGGGGACACCTTGCTTCTGCAGGAATCCACCCGCGCCATCCGTCTGTTCTGTCTGGCGTATCTGTTCCGCTGGTTTGCCGTCACCACACAGGGCTTCCTCAGCGCCATCGGCAAGCCTGCCATGGCCACCATGACCTCTCTGGGCACGGCGCTGGTTTTCCCCGTGATCATCTTGGGCGCTCTGTGGCCCCTTGGCCTTGACGGAATTTGGCTGAATTTTGCGGGAGTCAATCTGTTTTCCGCCGTGTTCGGCAGCTTTCTCCTCTTGCGCGTCAAAAAAGAGGTTCGACAAAGCAAAGCCCAAAAAGCCGAAGAGGCGTAAAAACCAAAAAGCACCCTTATTTGAAATGATATAATGTTGGTAGACACAAAAAAGTGTCTACCAACATTTTTGTATAGGAGGAAAAAGAGATGGGACGTCCCAAAGGCGGAAAGAACCGAAGTCATAGCAAGACGGAGAAGTTGTCGCTGGTGAAAAGAAATATAGAAGGAGAAGGAATTACAAGTTTAGCAAGGGAGAGTGGAATCAACAAATCACTGATACACAAATGGACGAAGCGATATTTAAGCGGCGGAGAAGCAGCGCTTGAGAACAAGAGGAAGCCGGGGAATCCATTGTGTAAATACCAAAGCCGAAAAGAATTAACCCCCATGGAGCAATTGGAATACGAAAATGCACTGTTAAGAAGAGAATTACTAAAGAAGAATGCGGAGTTAATACGGTTAAAAAAAGCAAAAGAACAAGAAGGGGGCGATGCCTGAAAAGCACAATTCAAGAAATGTATGCACAGATTGAAAAAAATAGCAATAAATACGCTGTACAAGAATTATGTGAGGCCTACGAAGTTTCCAGATCCGGTTACTACAAGTGGCTGAAACGGAAAGGAAAACTGAACCGATACGAGCTTTGGCACAGGAAGCTCGACGAGCTGGTGATGGATATTCATTCCCACTTTCCGGATCAAGGATATCGCACCGTAAACGATACTCTGCTGCTTCAAACGGGCCTTTTGGTTTCCGATCATGCCGTTTGGCGTTCCATGCAAAGGCTCGGTATTACAGGTTTTGTTCGCAAAAGCAAAAAGCCCCAACCTTCCGGTCGGGAGCACATAGAGATCAAAAATGAGTTGAAGCGTCGATTTTACAGTGACAAGCCGCTTACAAAGATCGTTACGGATATTACCTACATTCGCCACAAAGGAAAATGGTATTTCCTTTCCTGTTTCTTAGATCTGTTTAACAATGAAATCATCGATTATGAATTGAGCGATTCTCTGGATAACTTTCTCGTGATCAATCCTGCAAAAAGGATCCTTGAAAACACAAAGAGTACTGCTTCCCCTATCCTTTTCCACAGCGATCAGGGTTCCCAGTACTCATCGGCAGGTTACGTGAACCTGCTTAAATCTTACAACATAATTCAAAGTATGTCAAGAGCCGGTACTCCGAGGGACAACGCTGTGATGGAATCTTTCTTTGGGAGATTTAAAGACGTCCTACGTGCTCACTTCCGGTACTGGAAGCATGATGACATTTATTCCGTTGTTGATCAAGCGATCCACTACTTTAATTACGTCAGGCCTGTTCGTAAGCTTAACAGAAAACCACCAGTCCAATTTCGCATTGAACTGGCGGCTTAACTTTTTCTTTTTTTGTGTCTACTAACTATTGACTAGTTCATATTCGGGTGCTTTTTCTTTGATCATGGCGGCGAGGCTTTGGGCGGCAAGGCGGGCGGCGGCGCGGGCCTCGTCCAGCGTATTGGCGGCACTGCCCACCTCCAGAAGCATACAGCCCGGCAAAAATTCCTGATTGAAGCGGGCGGTGCGCAGATAGAGGGAGCGGGAGAGGGAGGGGTAGAGGGCATCCATTTTATCCTTGAAGGCACAGGCCACGGTGAGATTTTGTTGCCAATTGGGGTGACGGCCGTTCTGATTGGTGCCCACCACCAGCATCACCTGCGCCACGCTTTCGCCCTCTACCTCGGCGTGGCTTTTTACGTAGGAATCCCCCCGCACCACCGCATCGCGGTGCAGGTCGATGACGTATTGGATGCTGGGATACTGCTTTAAGTATTGCTTTGCGGTCTCGGCGGCGAGGACGTAGGCGTCGTTGAAGTCCTCCTTGTCGTGCATGACGGTGCAGTGAAGGGTGGGAATGCCCTGCGCCTCCAGTGCCTCGCAGAAGGCCGCGCCCACGGATACCACGCTTTTTTCGGGGTCGGTGGTGCGAAAGACCGTTTCGCCCTCTACGAAATAGCTGACCACGGGGGCCTCGGCAAAATCTGAAAGATTGGTGCGATCCTCAAAATAGCTCTCCGTTCCGTGGGTGTGGAGCACCAGCACCAAGGGGCCGTTTTCCGTGCTCGTTCCCGAGGGGAAGGCTTCGGAGCGGGCTTTTTCAATATCCACCTGATATTTGGTGGTATTGATATAGTAGGAAGAGGAGGAAAGGTCGCTCTGCACCACGGGCACCGCCCCTGCGGGCAGGGCATCGTAGAGGATCTCGGGTCGCTTTTCCGGTACGGGGCTTTCCTCCGCCTCGGGCGTTTTTTCGGGGGTAAAGCCAAAGCTTGCCATGAGTCCTGCGGTGTAGGGGAGCCTGAGACGGTCGGAGAGAAAATAATAGTTCGGCTCGGGAAGCTTTTCGTAAAAGACCTCGCCCGCCACGGCCATGACGCTCCGATCTCCCATGGCCTGCAGGGCGGCGGTGGCCTCGGCAGGGGTGACGGAATGGAGCAGCAGGATCATGGCCGCCAGCCCCAGACAGATCAGGGGCAGAAGGCCGTAGAGCAAAAAGGCGGAGGCGGTGCGCCTTGCCAAGGAGCGGAGCTTTTGTTTTGTGATCTCTTTCATTTTTACCTTTCCTTATCCCGCAAGGGATAGCATGTCTTCATAGGATAAATGGGGGTTGAGGGCAAGATTGATGCCGTAGGCCAGAAAAGCGCCCATAACGCGGCAGATCTCGTCCGTTTCCTTGGGGGTCACGAAGAAATTGAGCCCGCTGGAGCGCCAGGCATCCCGCACCTCGTCGGCGCTTTGTTCCACTCCGGCGAAGCGGCGGACGGCATCCGCCGCCAGCGTGGCACCGTCCACCACCGTAGGCACGCCCACGGATAAAACGGGTACGCCCAGCGTTTTTTCGCTCAGCTCCCGCCGATCGTTTCCGATGCCCGAGCCGGGGCAGATGCCCGCAGTGCCCAGCTGCACCGTGGTGACCAGTCGCTCCACCTCGCGGGCGGCCAGTGCATCGATGACCACCACCATGCGGGGGCGCACGCAGGCCACGGCTCCTTGGAGAAGATCCGCGCTTTCAATGCCCGTCTCGCCCAGCACGCCGGGGGTGACGGAGCAGGTCTCGCACAGGCCCAGATGCTCGATGATGCGGGGCTTTTCCCGTGCCAGATGGCGGGTGACCAAAAGATGCTCCGTGGCAATGGGTCCGATGGCATCGGCGGTGATCCTGCGGTTGCCCAGCCCCGCGATCATAACACAGCCCTTGCCCTGTCCCAGATAAGGCCGCAGGAGATCGCGAAAGCGCAGGACCTTTTCCCGAAAGAGAGCGGTATCGTCCAGCCAAAGCTTGCCTGTGCTCACGGTGAGGTATTCTCCCCGAGGTCGCCCCGCAAGCTTTTCCCCCTCCTCGGTCTTGATGTGCACCGTCTCCACCGCGAGGGGGCCTCTCGTTTCTTTTTTATACTCTATGCCCGGCAGACTGTCGTTATTCCCCAAAAGATCTCGGTACAGCTCCGGCGCAAGGTCGCTTCTCACTTGATTCATGGCGTTTTCCCTTTCCGTTTTTTTCCTGTCGGGGCTATTATTGACATTTTTTTGAAAAAAATTTCGGAAAACCCTTGTAATTTCAAAATTTGGTGCTATAATTATCCTGTTAAGTATCGTCAAGGAGGTGAATCGTTTGCCGAACATCAAGTCTGCCAAGAAGCGCGTGTTGGTTTCCCAGAAGAAGGCTGAGATCAACAAGGCTTTTGTTACCAGCGTTAAAACGACTGCTAAGAAGTTTGATAAAGCTCTGGAAGAAGGAAACAAGGAAAAGATCGCGGCCGCTCACAAGGAAGCCGTTCAGAAGATCGATACCGCTGTTGCGAAGGGCTACGTTCATAAGAACACCGCAGCGAGAAAAAAGAGCCAGATGGCTAAAAAAGTTAACGCTGCTGAGTAATCAAGCAAATCAAGAGGAACGAGGATATTTCGTTCCTCTTTTTTTGTGCCTGAGGAGAAGTCCGCCCTCCTCCAGAAGGAGAGCAAGACACAGCACCGCAAGGCTGGGGTTGTGGTAGAAAAAAAGAAGGTGCAGAGCACCGTGGCAGAGAAAAAGCAGAGCGATGCCGCCCGCAATCCCCACGATGAGGGATGCGGTATCGGGGGAAAGGTGTAGGCAAAGGGCGCAGTACAGAGCCCTGCCTCCGTCCAGCCCGCGCACGGGCAGAAGATTTAAAAAAGCAAGGAGCGCATTGCAGAAAAAGAAAAAGAGGCGCAGGGCGGAAAGAGAATTTCGAATGAGAAAAAGGGCGGGCAGAAGCAGCAGGAGATTTGCCGCAGGCCCCGCCAGATGCACGAGAAGCTCCTTTTTATAGGGCAGGGCATCACAGCCAAGATCCAGCGTCAGCCCTGCGGGGGAGAGGGAAAGAGAGCGAAGGGTGCCGCCGCAGGCACGGGCGCAAAGGACGTGTCCCGCCTCGTGAGCCAGAACGGAAAAAAGCAGGATCGCACCCTCCGCCGCACTGCAGTTCAGGAGAAAAAGGCAGGGCAGGAGCAAAAGAAGAGAGAGGGCACCCTTCACAGAAAGACCGCCTCTCCCCCATCGCCGAAGACGGCGCGGGCCTCTTCCTCCTCTACGTCGAAGACCTCCCTTGCGGTCTGCTCCCGAAAGAGGCGGGCAAAGCTCTGCAGGGAAAGCTCCCCCAACCCCCGTTCCCTTTCGGTTCCCCACAGAGAAAAAGCGATGAGGGATGCCGTTAAAAGAAAAAGGACGATTTTTTTCACCGTGCACCTCCGCCTTCGTATTTTCGCGGGAAAGAGCGTTCTTTCCCGAAAAAAATATATTGACTTTTGGGCGCGGATATTCTATAATTTTTTCGTAAGGGTAATTTACCCGAAACCAAATAAAGTGAGGTAAAAATCAATGAAAAAAGTATTGATGGTCGTTCTTGCCGTTTTGATGATCCTTCCTTTGGCCGTTTCCTGCGGCGGTGGACGCGAGGGCAATCCCGTTGTAGTAAGCAACGTTTACGTTATCGACAACAGCGGCGAGGCTCCCGTTACTCTGTTCGGTAGCGAGGGCGAGACCCTGACCGCCATCGTGGAAGAGGGCGCCGAGCTCACCGTGAGAGACATTGTGGATGCATATCACGATGATATCGCCGGCGGCTTCTACGATGAGGATGCTCACGCTTACACCAAGCTGGGCGATCTGGGCGAGAACAGCGAATTCTTCTGGAACTACAAGGTCAACGGCGTCGACTCCGGTCTGAACACCAAGGTTGCCGAGGGCGCTAAGGTCGAGATCGTTTACGAGAAGAAGTAAGAGAAAACAAAAAAGATCCGATTTTTTCGGATCTTTTTTTCTGCCGTAACGCAAAAAAGGACGGGCAAGGCCCGTCCTTTTATTTTGCTTATTTGGCGCTGACGTTCACGTCGCGGGGCTCCACGGGGGTGGAGAACACGATCTGGGTGCTGGTCCGGCCGAACTGCTGAAGATGACCGATGAACACGTCCAGATCCGCGGTATTGCGGAAGGCTACCTTAATGAGCTGGGAATACTGACCGGTGATACAGTTGCATTCCAGCACGTTGGGGCATTCCTTAATGAAGGGATAGAACTGGGGCTTCTTGGTGGGTGCCATCTCCAGAGAGATAAAGGCGGTTACGTCATAGCCCAGCTTTGTGCGGTCAATGGTCATATGATAGCCCTTGATCAGACCGTTTTGCACCAGACGGTCAATGCGCGCCGAAACAGCGGGCGAGGAGAGAAACACCTCCTTGGCGATCTCCTTTACGGGAATGCGGGCATCCTGCTGAAGCATTTGAATGATCTTCTCATCCACTTGATCCATTGTGCCACCTCTTTCTTTGTTTATGGGTTGATTTTAGCACTTGTTATTCAAAAAAACAAGTAAAACGAACAATTTTCTTTATTTTTAAAAATAATACCAAGTATTACGATCTCTTATAACAAAACAGAAAGGACGGTCTCGTCCTTTCTGTTTTTTTCGGTATCATTCCGTCTCCCCGAGGGAGAAAAGGCTCCAGGGGAAGGCTCTTTCGGGGGTGGCGGCAAAGGCAAGCTTCCTGCCGTCGGGATGGGGGAAGCCGAGTCCCGCGCAGAACAGGGCGACTCCGCCCGTGCCGCCGCCGTATTTGGCATCGCCCCACAGGGGACAGCCTCGGGAGGCAAATTGCACGCGGATCTGGTGGGTGCGTCCCGTTTTCGGGAATACGCGAACCAGTGTCAGCCCCTCCTTCTCCTCGAGGGATTCCCAGCTGAGAAGTGCGCGCTTCACGCCGCGACGCTCCTTTTTTACGGGGAAGACCTTGTTTTTCGTGCGGTCGAAGAATAAAAGATCCTCCAGTTCTCCCTCAAAGTCGGGGGGAGAGGTCAAAACGGCGAGGTATTCCTTTTGCATTCCGCCCTCGGCAATGACTGCCGAAAGATGGGCCGCCGCTTTTTTTGTGCGGGCAAAGACCATGAGCCCCGCCGTTTCCCGATCCAGTCGGTGCACAGGGAGGATCTCGCCGCCCAGCTCCGTTTTCAGGCGAAGAGGGAGACTGTCCCGCCCTGCCGCATCCTCTTGGGAAAGAAGGCCGGCGGGCTTGAATACCACCGCCAGGTGACGGTCGGAATAAAGAATGGGGATCATAGTCTGTTCCTGTCGCGTCGCCGTACGCGGCGCTCGTGCTCCTTTTTGCCGCGTCGGCTCTTGACACAGCGTTTTTTGATGTAGCTCTCCAGCCGCAGGATCTTTTGTCGATCCAGATATCTGCCGTGCAGCTCGCCCGTTAAGGGAACGCGGCGGGAGGAGAGCTTGCCGCCGCCCTTGACGTAGCGGGCCAGATCCTTCAGACGGACGATGCCCTCCTTGCCGCGGGGGAGCTGTACCTTGTCGGAGGTGAATACCGTAACGGCGCGCACCCGAATACCGCGAAAGGCCTTTTTCTCCCGCAGGAGCGCCTCCAGCGCCTTGCGGTGGATCTCGTTTTGCTTTAAGGGAGAGTGAAAATAGACCACCTTGTCGCCCCAAAGCTGGACCCAGTCCCGTCCCGAGGCGCGGATGGTGCCGTTGTGGCTTTTGGTCTCGATGACCCATACGCCCCATTTAGAGAGGAGGATGTGGTCGATCTGGGTACTGCCGCGCCCGTTGGGCAGAAAGACGTTTCGCAGGACGGCCGCCCCCTGGAATTCCTCCCTTAGGGTGTCCTCCACCAGCTGCTCGGCACGGTCGCCGTAGTGGCGGATGCGGCGCCGCTTGATGCGGCGGCAGATAAAATAGATCAGAAGCCCCAAAAGAACGGCTGTATCCACCAGAAGAAAGGTGGCAAGATAAAGCGTGGTTCCCGTCATGAAAGGACCTTGTCCGTCAGCTCCACGACGCTTCCCGCACCCATGAAGATGAGAAGTCCGTCGCCCTCGTCCTTCTTCAGCGCGGCTACGATGGCGTCGCGGTTACCGAGATATTCACCGTTGGGGGATTCCTCGGCCATGCGGCGGGCGGTGATGCCCTCCAGGGGCTCCTCGCGGGCGGGGTAGATATCCATGTGGATCACGCGGTCTGCCAGAGACAGGGCGGAGATAAATTCGTTCCAATAGGCGGCGGTGCGGGTATAGGTGTGGGACTGGAAGACCACGGTGATCTTCTCCTCGCCCATGCTTCTTGCCGCCGTGAGGGTAGCGCGGATCTCGTCGGGATGGTGGGCGTAATCGTCAAAAACGCGCATCTTGCCGCATCTGCCGCGATATTCAAAGCGGCGCTTCACCCCGCCGAAGGCGTGGAGCCCCTCGCTGACGGCCTTGCCGCTGATGCCGGAAAGATAGGCGGCCGCAGCGGCACACAGTGCGTTGCCTACGTTGTGCTTGCCCGGAACGCTTAAGGTCACAGAGGTGTAAAGCCCCGTCTTCGTGACGATATCAAAGGAGAAAAAGCCCTTCTCCTCCCGCAGGTTCTCGCACCATAGATCGCCCTCTCCCTCCGTGGAAACGCGGAACACGGGTGCCGTCGTGCGGCGGGCTACCTCCCTTGCACCCTCGGATTCCGTCAGGATGACGGCGTAGCCGTCTTTCGCCAGATCGCAGAAGGCGGTAAAGGAGCGGATCACGTCCTCCAAGGTGGGGAAAAAGTCCGCATGGTCATGCTCTACGTTCAGCACAACGGCGATGCGGGGGAAAAAGTCCAAAAAGGAATTCTGGTATTCGCAGGCCTCAAAGAGAAAATCCTCTCCGCCTCCGTCCCTCCAGGTGCTGTTCAAAACGGGGAGCACCGCGCCCGCCATGACGGTGGGGTCGCGCGCTTCCTCGGCCAGAAAAATGCTCGTCAGCATGCCCGTGGTGGTGCTCTTTCCGTGGGTTCCGGAAATACCGACGGGATTGGCGTGACGCTTCATGAGAAGCCCCAGAAAGGCACCGCGGCGGAGCATGGGGATGCCTTGTGCCGCAGGGTAAGAGAACACGGGGTCATCCTCGTGAATGGCACCCGTGAAAACGATGCCGTCGATCCCCTCGTAGGCTTCGGCGCGGAAGGCGTGATCCACGGGAATACCAAGGCTCTCCAGCCCTTGGGTCACGGCGTTGTCTGCCGCATCGTAGCCCGCAACGTTACAGCCCATTTTCTTTGCCGCCATGGCAAGGGAGGACATACTGACGCCGCCGATGCCCAAAAAGTAAAGGGATCTCTTTTGCTCCAGAAGGGTTTGGAAGTAGGACAGGTTTTTCATACAATTCACCTAAAATTCATATTGGCAGGGTAAAATGAGCCCGTAAACAGGAAATTTTACCGAATTTTATCTTAATTTTTATAAAAAGGAGATGATTTTTATGACGATTACCGATGTAAAGATCAGAAAAATGTTTGACGAGGGTCCCATGCTGGCTGTGGCCAGTATGACGCTGGACGACGTGTTTGCCGTGCACGACGTGAAGGTGATCTACGCAGGGGACAGATACTTTGTGGTCATGCCCAGCCGCAAGGCGGGTGACGGAAGCTATCGTGACGTGGCTCATCCCATCACGGCGGACTTTCGCCGTCAGGTGGAGGAGGCCGTGCTGAGCGCCTATGACCGTGCCAAGGAAGAGGCTGCCGAAGCCCCCGAGGCTTGACAAGCTCTATTATACCGCCCTTTTGCCGATTTTGCAACACCCTGCCGCCGAGGAAAGAAGATTCCTCGTTGACGGCAGTGTCAAACGGGGATATAATGAGACCAGTATTTAGCATCTTGGAGTGACTATGAAAAAAACGATCGATCGGATCGCCTCGTTTTTTGAGGCGCGTCCCGCCCTGCGCCTTTTGACGGCAACTCTTTTTTCCACCCTCGGCGTCATGCTGGCCCATCCTCAAAAGGGCATGCTTGCCACCCTGCCCGCGGCTCTGCTCTTTTTCCTCCTTGCCGCGCTGTTTTCGACAAGGTGGTTTATCACCCCCTGCCTTTCGGCGGCCATCGCCCTCTTTTATGCGAAAATGGGTGCCTTTGCCGACGGCGGTGCACTGGTTTTGTTCTGCGCCCTCACGGGGCTTTTTGCCGCCTGCGCCCTTTTGCCCCTGCGCCTCGGTAAGGAGAAGAGGTGGGCGCGACTCCTTTTTGTCGCCCTGATCCCTGCCCTGATCCTGCCCATGGTCTTTTGGGGCACCCCTACGGCCTTTGCCCGGGAGCGGAGCGCGGCGCTTGCTTATTTGGACAGTACCTATCCCGATCAGGAATTTTCCGAAGCACTCTTTTATTATTCCCCCGCCGAAAAGGCGTGGTGTCTTGCCGTCAGCTATGCCCAAAACGAGGGTGAGCTTTCCTCCGAGCTGTATTTTTCCGAGGAGGAGGTGCGCGACGGCTTCCGAGAGGCCTTTGCCGCCCGCGCCTTGGAGCAGAGAAAGGCAGTCCTGATGGACGAGCTGGGAAAGAGCGAGGAGACCGATGCATTGGTGGATCCCCTGCGCCTTCAGACCGCTCAAGGGGAGACTCTTCACGGAAGCTACGGCAAGGCCGATCCCGGCCTTTACGGAAAAATGAGCTTTACCGTCACCTTCCGCAAGGAGCTTTTGACTCGCAAGGAGATGGTAGAGGCCGCCTGCCGTGCCAAGGCAGTGCTGGATGAGGCAGGCATTGCCTACGGCTCTCTGCGCTTTCAAGCGCAGGACGCGGGCATTCCCCTTTACGCTGTGGACGTAACGCCCGCTATGACGGACGATCAGATCCTTCTTGCCGCAGTAAAGCTGTAAAAAGAAATAATAAAGCTGTAAAAACAGAGGCCCTTCCGCCCGTTTCGGAGGGGCTTTTTGCTTTTCATCCGAGGGCTTTCGGACATAACGGGACGGGGCCGGACATAAGATGGAAGAAAAAAAGGAGCCTTCTATCATGGTCAAGTGGCGCATTGCCTCCCGCTTCGGTGCAAAATTTCATCGGATCCGTGCCCTGTCCCTGCTGTCGCTGGGGCTGTTTTGCCTTGCTTTCGTGCTGGAGATATTGCTCTTTGGAGCAGGGCGAGCAAGGGGCAGCTTTGCCGGGGGCGATTTCCTCGGCATCTTTCGGGGACTGTTTACCCGCGAGCTGCTTTTTGCCATGGTGCTGATGCTTTTGGGAATCACCGTCTACGCTCCTGCCCTGCTGTTTCTTTCGGCGGCCCTGCGGGGCTGTTCCGCAGGCTACGTGCTCTCCTGCCTTTTGCCTGCGACCCTATCCTTCCGACCCATTGCCGCCTTTTCGGCCGTGGCGCTGTATCTTTTTATCCTGGCCTTTCTGCAGCTGGGCTACGGGAGCTTCCTCTGCGAGGTTTCCCTGACCCTGTTCACCCCGCCCCCGCCCGATCGCCGCGGCAAAGACGTGCTCTTCGGAGGCAGCCTTTTTTATTCCCGCTATTTTTGCGGACGGGTAAACCTTCGCTTTTTGGGAAGCTATCTGCTCTTTTTTCTTTTTTATCTTGCCTGCCTTGCCCTTCTGACCCTGCTTTATGCGCTTCTTTGTCTTGTCCTGTAAAAAAAGCCGCCCTTCGGCGGCTTTTCGTTTGATCAGGCAATGGAAAAGGTTTTGGTTACCTTGGTTTCGTCAAGGGAGATGAATTTGGTCAGCTCCACGGTAACGTCACTGGTGGTATCGTTTAATACGTATGCTACCTCAACCTCCAGCGTTACGCCTTTTTGGACTTCTTTGGTTTGATTATCGGAGGAGTAGTTTGCGCTCTCGTCTACAAAAATACATTCGTTAAGTCCCACGCCGTTCTGGAAAACGTTGTCCGTGACTGCCAGCATAAAGGATTCTGCCTTGTCCTCTTGGTTGGTAAAGGCGTATTTTACGATAACGACGGGCTTTCCTTCGTAGTCCTTGGCTAAACGGCAGCTAAGGATCTCAACGGGGAAGGCGGTGTTGTCTCCTTCTGCTTTTTCCGTAGTACCGTTACCCGGATCGATGGTTTTGGTTTCGCTTTCTCCGGAGCCTACGGCGAAAAGAACGAAGGTGGCGATCAGAAGGACAGCCAAAAGCAGGGATGTGATTTTTTTCATGGGTTATGTCTCCTTTGTTGAAAATAAATTCTATAATAAACCGCCGTGGCGGATAATAGATAAATGAAACCGTCGCCGATATCTCCCGTGCCCGAAAAAAGGCCGACCCGTTGGAAAAGCTCGTAAAGGAGCCCTACCGAAAACGCGACTGCCGAGCATAAGGGGGAAGGCTTTTTTGCGGAAAAAGCAAATATAGAGAGGAGGCCAGCGCATATCCCCACAAAAAATCGCAAAAATAATTACGAAGAAGAGAGACTGCAAAAAAATCTGACTGAGCAAAGCGGCTTTGATACGGAAAAGGAATGCGATGCAACGCCGTGTTATCTTGAAAAAGCTGATAGAATATAAAGCCCAGGATCAATGGAAAAAGAACGTGTAGCAGACTCTGTCGGAGGGGCTTAGGAGTTTTTTTCCAATTCAGTAAGTGACTCATAACAGCATTATAGTCATATTTATGACTATTGTCAAGTATGTGGTTCTATTTTATCCTTGTTAAGAAGGAGGTGGCAGTATGATCAGTTATGAGCCCTTTTGGCAAACGCTGAAGGAAAAAGGTGTCAGCACGTACGTATTGATCAAAAAGCATAACATCAGCAGTGCCACCATTGACCGCATGAAAAAAGGGCAGGGGATCAGCACCCTAAAGATCGATGATTTTTGCAGAATCCTGTCCTGCAGAGTGGAAGATATTATTCTGTACAAAAGTGAAAAATAAGACAGGCAGAAGCCTGTCTTTTCTCATATAAAAAAGCACCCCTTGGGGTGCTTTTTTCGGGTCAATGCTTTAATACGCAGATGCGGGTCTCCATGGGAGCAAGACGGATCTTGCCCGTCAGCTTCTCGCCCGTTTCCAGATCGGAAAGGTCCATGGCGGTTTCCACGGTATTTTCCCCATAGGAGAAGTTTTGCAGGAAGAGGTATTCCGTATCCTCGTCGTAGCGGCTGTGAACGGTCACGCCGTAGGGCAGGGGCGTATCCCACAGACGGCGTACGCCGGCTCGATTCAGCTGCTCCTCCAGGAGGCGCTCTCCGGCACTGCCCGTATCGCGGAAGGCGATATAGGTGGCCTCACCCTTGCCGTAGCTGTTTCTGGTGGCGGCGGGGGTGCCTGCGTAGAAATGATCGTCGTAGTAGGCCAGGACCTCGGCTCCTTCGGAGTGAATATGCTCACAGTAGTCCACGGCCTCCGCCTTTTCTCCGTCGGCAAAGCGTACGGGGCAGGTCTCGTCGGGATAGAGGGTGTCGATCTCCTCGTTCCAAATGCCGAATACGCGGCGCAGGCCTGCGCCGGGCAGGCCGCCGAGATAACAAAGATCCGTTTCGTTCACCATGGCCGTGGTGTAGGTGGCCAGCAGATGACCGCCCTCGGCTACGAATTTTTCAAACTTTTTGCCCACCTCCTCGCTCATGGAGTAGAGCATGGGCGCGATCAGAAGCTTATAGCGGGAGAAATCGTCGTCATAGCCGATGATGTCCGTATTGATGCCCCGATCCCACAGAGCGCCGTAGAAGGACAGCACCGTATCGTGGAGCTTCTTATCGCGGTTTTGGAAGCCCTCGGAGGCCTCCAGCATCCAGCGGTTGCTCCAATCGTACACCAGCGCGACCTCGGATTTGGTATAGGTTCCCACCAAGGCATCCAGTCCCTTCAGGCGCTCGCCCAGCTCCTTGACCTCGCGGAAGACGCGGGTATTTTCACTGCCCTCGTGATCGATGACGGCACCGTGAAATTTCTCGGAGCTGCCGCGGCTTTTGCGGAACTGGAAGTACAGAACGGAATCGGATCCGTGTGCCACGGCCTGCATGGAGGCCAGCATGTGGAAGCCCGGTGCCTTCAGCTTGTTGAAGGGGCGCCAGTTCTGGGTGCTGGGGGTGCATTCCATGAGAATGAAGGGCTGATGAAGCATGCTGCGATGATGATCGTAGTACAGCGCGATGGTCTTTGCCAGGGGGATATCGTGCTTATCTGCGCCGCGCCACGGGGGATAAATGTCGTAGGAGACAAAGTCCAGCACGCGGGAAAGCTCGTGATAATCGATATCGTCATGAAAGGCCATGAGGTTGGTGGTCACGGGCTTATCGGGGCAGACCTCCTTCAACACCGCGATCTCCGATTTGAGGAAATCCACGGTTTGGTGACTGCAGAAGCGCTTCCACTCCAGCGTCAAGCCGTGAACGGCCATTTCTCCTCGGGGAGAGGGGGGATCGATCTGGCTCCAATCCGTGTAGGTGTGAGACCAGAAGGCACTCCACCAAGCGCGATTTAAGGCATCCAGCGTTTGATACTTGTTCTTTAAATATTCACGAAAGGCCTCTTGGCAGAGGGGGCACCAGCAACGGCCGTTGTATTCATTGCTTACGTGCCAGCCCAAAAGGGCGGGGTGATCCTTATATCGCTCCGCCAGCTTGCGGTTGATGATGGCCACCTTCTCGCGATAGATGGGAGAGGTGTAGCAATGGTTGTGCCGTCTGCCGAAGAGATTGCGCTCGAAGTGATCGTTGCAGCGCAGTACCTCGGGATATTTTTTTGCAAGCCAAATGGGTCTTGCGGCGGAGGGGGTAGCTAAAATGACTCGTCCTCCTGCCTTATAAATATCATCCATGGCACGATCCATGAAGGTAAAGTCAAATTCGCCTTCGCGGGGCTCCAGTGCGGCCCAGGCAAAAATGCCCAAGGACATTTCGTTGCAGCCGGCCAGCTTAAACAGGCGCATATCCTCCTCCAGCACGTGGGGGTCGTGCTGCCACTGGTCGGGATTGTAGTCTCCGCCGTGGAGCATGTGAGGAAATTCGGGAAAGATCGGTTTTCTTTTCATAGAGCTCCTTTCTTAGGTTGCTTTCTTTCATCATAAAAGAGAGGGCGCGACCTGTCAAGGATGAAAAGGAGAAAAAAAGCAGGAAAGGAAAGACGTTTTTTCTACTTGCAAAGCGGCGGAATTTATTGTAAAATAGAGGGAAAGGGGGGAGAGGGATGAGGATCTTTCTTTCGGAAAAGGGAGAAAAGGTGGCCGTCGCTACGCTGACTGCCTACGAGACGGCGCTGACCCATTGCTTCGCCTCGCTCCCCGTTGCACCGGAAAGGGCCTCCTCCGATTAGCTTTCCGCCTATCTTGACGGGCTTTGCCTGCGGGCAAGCCGCCCCACCGTAGCGCGGGCACTGACCGCTCTGCGGGGCTATTACCGCTCCCTGTGTCGGCGCGGCGCAAGGGAGGACGATCCCACCGCGGCCCTTTCTCTGAAGGAGCTTTCTCCTCAGAGGAGACCTTTGGCCGACGGTGAGGCCTTTGACGCCTTGATGAATACCCCCTTTCGGGGCATTCGCGGAAGGCGTGATCGGGTCATGCTTCTTCTTTTAAGGGAGACGGCGCTTTCCGTTTCGGAGCTGGTCTCGCTCCGCCGCGGGGATTTGAACCCCGTGACACACCGCCTGACCGTGGGAGGAAAAACGGTGGTGCTTTCCGCCTCTCTTTCCCGTGCGCTGTCCGAATACGCGGCCGTTACGGCGCTTGTGAGCGAGGACGGAGCCATGCCCCTTTTCGTCAATGAAGCGGGACAAGCCATCAGCCGCCAGGGCTTTTGGAAAAACGTGAAGGCCAGGGCCCGCCTGGCAGGTCTCCCCGAGGAATATACTCTGCAGAGCTTTCGCAGAGAAAAGAATAAAAAAGGATAAATTATGGGATTTTTCAGAAACAGAATGACCGCCCCGGGAAGGGGCGTTAAAAAAGAGGACGTCACCGAGGCATTCGGCCTCAAGCGCTTCTTTGTGACCTTTGCGGACAAGTTCTGGAAGCTTGTGGTGCTTAATCTTTTGTACTTCTTGGTCAATCTTCCCCTGTTCGGCATCTTTGCCTATCTTGCGGGTGTGGGCGGCATTCCCTATGCCACTCCCACCAGCGTGGTCTACCAGCCCATGTACGGCGCTTTGATGCACGACAGTCACCCCGCCCTTCTTGCCCTGCACGGTGCGGTGGGCATCCAGACCACGCACAACGCTCCCGACACGGTCACCTACGTGCTGCTGGGTCTGGGTCTTCTGGTGCTCTTCACCTTCGGTATGGGAAACGCCGCCCTGACTTACGTTCAGCGTAATTTTGTCCGTCGTGAGCCCGTGGATCTTGCTCCCGATTTCTTTCTTTGCATCAAGAAAAATTTCAGACAGGCCATGGCACTTGGCCTTTTGGATCTGTTGTTCGTGTTCGTCATTGCCTTTGACCTGACCAATTATCTTTACGGCGGACAGACCTTCGGTACGCTGGTGATGTTCTACGCTTCTCTTTTCATCTCCCTTTTGTATCTGATGATGCGCCCCTACCTCTACCTTCTGTCCGTGACCTTCGATCTGAAGCTGGGAAGACTCATCAAAAACGCATGGATCCTGACGGTGGCGGGCATTGGCAGAAACCTGCTTTGCGGTGTGATGGCGGCACTGGTTTTCGTTTTGAATGCGGTGGTCTTCGCCTTCATTCCCTCTCTGGGGGTGGGCATGCTCTTTATCTTTACCGTGTCCTTTGCCTGGTTCTTCCAGATCTACGGCGCGTGGCCCGTGGTGAAAAAGCATATGATCGATCCCTTCTACGAGGAAAAGACCGTTTCCCCCGATGAAGAGGAGGAAGCCGTCTTTACCGACCGCGGCTGAGAAAAAACAAAAAGGAACCGATTTCGGTTCCTTTTTTTGTAAACAGAAAACCACGCGATAGTCGCGTGGTTCAGTAGAGGTTAACCGGTGAGGAAAAATCCTCCGATTGTGATAAGATAAAAACGACCTGCCAGTCGAAAAAACACAATCGGAGGATTTATCTATGAAAAA
>JAFQMA010000049.1 GCA_017414535.1 Clostridia bacterium
GTAGCCGTAGGGGCGAATGACCATACAGCCCTTGACGCTGGTATATTCCACCAGCTCCGCCTTCTTGCAGATGTCCGTGTACCATTTGGCAAAGTCCACGTCCATGGGGGTGATCTCTTCAAGCAATCCGTTGTTTTCTTTGTTAGCCATTGTTTTATCCTTTCAAGCGATCTTGTCAGTCGTTTTCTTTTGTCAGGGACGTCATATCCCCGCGGAGGGCATCCAGCCGACGGATGCGGGCACCGCCCAAGTCGATGCCGTTGAGGTGTGTCTCGGCGGCGGAGAGAAGCAGCTCCGGCTTTAGGAAATTTTCGCCGTCGGCGCAGAGCACGGTCTCGACGACCAGCCCCTCGCCTTCCCTTGTGACGGAGAGGGACCGGATCCCTGCCGTCAGCTCCTTTTCCACCGTTTTGCCCTTTTTGTTCTTTTTCAAGACGGTGACGGGCCTTGAAAAGAGCTCTCGCACCGCTTCTTCATCTTTCCCTGCCCGCGGCAGGAGGATACGGTAGGAGGCAAAGGCGATGACACTGCCCTTTTCGCCCGTTTCCTTCACTGAAACGGGGATCACGCCCTCGGGGAGCTGTCCCTTCAGGCGGGCGAGGATCTCCTCGCAGGGGACGGTGGGATCCTTCAGGGTGAAGAAGGCGAATTCCGCCTCGCTCTCCGTGCCCACGGAAAGGGGCAGGGCAAGGGAAAACTTCGGGTGGGGAGAAAAGCCCTCGCTGAATTTCAGAGGAAGCCCCGCCCGCAAAAAGGCGCGGTGGAAGGCACGGCTCAGATCCAGATGAGAGATAAAGCGAATGGGTCCGAGCTTCCTGAAATGACAGACGAAGGAGGTTCCCGTGGTGATCGGCTCTGTCATGGCTCCTCCTTTGCCATCGCCTCGGCCGCCAGGCGTGCCGTGGAGAAGGCGATCTGCAGATTAAAGCCCCCGGTGAGGGCATCGGCATCAATGATCTCTCCCGCAAAATACAGCCCGTCCACCAGGCGGGAGCCCATGGTGTGGGGGTCGATCTCCTTGAGACACACGCCGCCGCGGGTGACGATGGCCTCCTTGATGGGGCGGTGTCCCGTGACGGTGAGGGGGAGATCCTTCATGGTGTCGGTCAGGCGCAATCGCTCCTCCCGACCGAGGCTGTGCACCTTTCTTCTCCCGTCCAGCCCCGTGGCCCCGATGAAGGGGACGATGAGCTTTTGGGGTAAAAGGTCGTCCAGCGCGTTGACCAGGTCGCGCTTATTCTTTTCGGCAAGATCGGAAAGGACGCGCTTATCCAGGGCCTCCCGCGTCAGGGCGGGCTTCAAGTCGATATGCAGGCGGTAGAAGGGGTGCTTGTCGAAATCCAGAAAGCTGGAGGCCGACAGGATCACGGGGCCCGATACGCCGAAGTGGGTAAAGAGCATTTCTCCGAAATCCTCGTAGACACATTTTCCCTCGGGAGTGGCAAGCCTTACCGCTACGTTTCGCAGGCTCAGTCCCATGGCCTCGGCACAGAGGCTTTCCTTGACCGTCAGAGGGCAGAGGGCGGGGCGGAGCGGCTGAATGCTGTGTCCCAACGCCTCGGCGAAGCGGTAGCCGTCGCCGTCGGAGCCCGTGCCGGGATAGGAGAGGCCGCCCGTGGCCAAAAGCACGCGGTCAAATTCCTCCTCCTTGGCGGCGGTCTTCACGAGGAAAACGCCCTTTTCCTTCTTCAGGGACAAAACTCTTTCGTGGCAAAGGACGGTGCCGGCGGCCCTTGCGCCCTTTACCAGCGCCTCGGCAACATCCGCGGCTTTGTCGGACACGGGAAAGACTCTGCCGCCGCGCTCCTCCTTCAGGGGGACGCCCGCTTCCTCAAAGAAGGCGCGCACCTCGTCGGGCGGGAAGGAATAGAGGGCGGAACGGAGAAACTTTTCGCCGCGGGGGAGCATGGGGGCCATATCTCGCACGGGACAGGTGTTGGTCACGTTGCAGCGCCCCTTGCCCGTGATGCGGAGCTTCTTTCCGAAAAAGGGGTTGCGCTCAAAGAGAGTGACGCGGTGAGCGGCAAGAGCGGGGCTTTGCGCCGCCATGAGTCCTGCGGCACCGCCGCCGATGATGGCGATCCTCACGGGTGCAACCTCCTTACCTTTAGAAACAGAATATCACTCTATTTTACTCTACCTTGGGGGATTTTGCAAGGAATTTTTCAGCTTTTTTCCCCGTTCTGCGGGGTTTTTTCGGTTTTTTTATTTCTCTCCTGCAAAAAACGCGGCGGAATTCTTGACTTTTTTTATTTTCCGAGGGTATAATGAGGGAGAAGGCAAAGCCTAAAATATGATTTCGGAGGTACGTAAAATGAAAGCATTTGACATTCGTCTTTCTACGATCGAGGACGTCAGAAATTTTGTGAACGCAGTGACTCGCTGTGAGTACGACGTGGATCTGGCCAGCGGCCGCTACATCGTGGACGCCAAGTCCATCATGGGCATCTTTTCCCTGGATCTGATGAATCCCATCCACATGACGGTGCACAGCGACGATTGCGACGCGTTTCTTGCCACCGTTGAGCAGTACATCGTAAAGTAAGCATGGTAAAAAGCCTGCTTCTCGTGGTCAATCCCACCTCGGGAACGGGTCGGCACAGGTCGGAATTGATGGAGATCGTCAAGGTCTTCTGCGACGCGGAGTTTTCCGTGAACGTGCACGTGACCCGCTGTCGGGGGGATGCCCTGCGCCACGTGGCGGAATACGGAAACGATTACGATATCGTGGTGGCCTGCGGCGGTGACGGGACTCTGTCCGAGGTCATCGGCGGCGCCATGCGCGGCGGCTTTCAGGGGGATCTGGGCTTTTTGCCCTACGGCACCACCAACGATTTTGCCACCACGCTGGGTCTGCCCCGCAAGCGGCTGGATATCGCCCGTCTCATTACCTATCGGGAGGGTCGCCCCGTGGATTTCGGTACCTTTAACCGCACCCGCTACTTTTCGTACGTGGCCGCCTTCGGCGCCTTTACGGACGTGACCTATACCACCGACCAGATCAGCAAGAATCTGTTCGGTCACGCGGCGTACGTGGCGGAGGCGCTGAGCAAGGTCAAGGATCTTCGCCCCTATTTTATGCGGGTGGATTGCGACGGCGAGCATTACGAGGGAGAATTCCTCTTCGGCGCGGTGACCAATTCCCTGTCCATCGGTGGCGTGATGAAGCTGAAGAAGGATCAGGTGGCACTGTCGGACGGCTGTCACGAGGTGATCCTCATTCGCCGACCCAAAACGGCCTCGGAGCTGGCTTCTCTGTCCAAGGAGCTACTCAGCGGCAATTACGAAAACCGCTCGGTGCTGTTCTTCCGCGGAAAAAAGATCCGCTTTACGGCGGAGGTCAGTATTCCTTGGACGGTGGACGGAGAATATGCAGGCACCCACGAGGTGGTGGACATCCGCAATCTCCACGGTAGGCTCAAGGTCATTTATCCTTAAAACGAAAAAGCGTTTTCACGATTGTGAAAACGCTTTTTTTGTAAACAGAAAACCACGCGATAGTCGCGTGGTTCAGTAGAGGTTAACCGGTGAGGAAAAATCCTCCGATTGTGATAAGATAAAAACGACCTGCCAGTCGAAAAAACACAATCGGAGGATTTATCTATGAAAAA
>JAFQMA010000050.1 GCA_017414535.1 Clostridia bacterium
GGCCTACCGATGCCCGCATCCACGATAATGGGCAGGTCGATTTCATCAATAAGGATTTGAATAAACTCTTTCGTTGCAAGTCCCTTGTTGGAGCCGATAGGGGAGGCCAAGGGCATAACGGAAGCCGCTCCTGCGTTTACCAGGTCACGGGCTACGTTGAGATCGGGATACATATACGGCATCACCACAAAGCCCTCTTTAGCAAGGATTTCGGTTGCTTTAATGGTTTCCTGATTGTCGGGAAGCAAATACTTGGAGTCACGCATAATTTCAATTTTTACAAAATTACCGCAGCCCAGCTCCCTTGTCAGCCTTGCGATCCGCACCGCCTCCTCGGCATTTCTTGCCCCGCTGGTGTTGGGGAGGAGAGTGACCCCTTCGGGAATGTAGTCGAGAATGCTTTCCTGCTCCTTTGTGTTGGCACGGCGCACCGCAAGGGTAATGATCTCCGCCCCCGCATCCTTTACCGCCGCTTCAATCAGCTTCATGGAGTACTTACCGGAGCCAAGAATAAAGCGCGAGTTGAATTCATGTCCGCCAATGATCAGTTTGTCATTATTCATTTATGTTTCCTTCTTTCATTCAGTTTCAAATTGTTTTGCCAAAATTCTGAGTACGGTGTGTGCTTGATGAGCAGCGCAGAGCATCACGCGGGAAGCGACAAGGCTTCCTGCCTCTGATACATCGCTTGCTCCGTCACCACAAAGGTAAAATCTCTTTGCTACTCTGCGAGTCCTGATGGTGTTTGCACTGCCGAGCCCCGCCATGCCCGATGCCGCAACAAGGTATTTTTCGGGCATGGCTTCAAGCACGATACCTACCAGCATCGCCTTTTCCTCCGCCTTGTCAAAGGCTTCGCAGATAACGTCTGCCTCCTGCAGTAAATGCGCGGCGTTCTCTTCCGTCAGGCGAACGGTGTGACACTCAAGCTCCGTAAAGGGGGCGACCTCCTCGAGATTCTCCGCCAGTGCCTCGGTCTTATTTCTTCCGATTTGGCTTGCCTTGTATTGCTGACGGTGGAGATTTGTAAGCTCCACCTTGTCAAAATCTATGAGGATCAGCCTTCCGATGCCCGCCCGCGCCAGTGCCATGGCAATATTCGATCCAAGTCCGCCAAGGCCGCAGATTGCGACTGTTGCTGACGAAAACTTTTGTTGCAGCTCTTCGCCGTGTCGCCTGCACAAGGCCTTGTTCCATTCTTCCTTTGTCGGAATCATTCAGCCACCTCCCACAAAGCTGACAACCTCTACGCAGTCTCCGTCCTGCAAAACGGTTTCGCCATACTGCGCCCTTGGGATGATATCCCCGTTGCGCTCTACGGCGATCCGCCTTGGATCGTAGCTTGTGCCTTGCAGATAATCCGCCACGGTCCTTCCCGCCGCATCCACGTCTTTTCCGTTGATCTTTACCATAAAACACCTCCTGAAACAACAAAAAAGGAAGCTACCGATTCGGTAACTTCCTTAAAATACTTTGTTCTTCCCAATATCCTTGTATCAGGCGTCCCTACGTTGGCATTATCCAAATCAGGTTCTCGGTCGAAGGTCATACCTTCCTCTCAGCCTGTTATACAAGCTCCCGTTTTTTTCGATTGTAAGCGTATTATAAACCCCTTTTTTCAAAAAATCAATAGGGAAGGAGAAAAAAGTCTCCTCTTTCGATCGGGCAATCGTCGCCCCACTTCAGAAAATGCAATTTTGCTGTTTGCCGCCTGTTATTCGCAGAGCGATCTCCTTATTCGATCACTTGTCCTCATTGCGTTTTGACAGAAAAAGCAAGACCCATTCGACAATCAGAGAGGCTGTGATCAATGCACCGATGATGGAATAATAGTTTATTCCCAAGAGCAATGGACACAGCGACAATACGACGCCGGCGAAGAGCAGAATTTTTACGGCTGTGATGATTTTAGTTTTACCGGTCAACAGATAGACCAACAGAAAAGCCAGAATAACACAAGTGATTATTGCCGTAAGAAGCGGGGTAAAATTTGCATATCCGAACGGGGTCGGATCAAAATAGGAAAACGTCCTTCTCCAAGGGGCGCCCTCCGGATTTGCAAAGTTACATACCGCTCCGTAAGGTAAGATCTCCAAGATCAATGTAACGATCGGGATAAATAAATATAACGATCTTTTTTTCATACGATCACGCTCCTTTGCCAAATTCCAATTTGTCTAATAGAATTGTATCATAATTCATTGCAATTTTCAATGATATATCGCTGACGCGATATGATGTTTTTCGCTTTGCTCAAAATGATGTTGCTCGTTTCACTCGCAATGATGCGATGTTTGCCCAATGTGCCGTTAGGCACGCATCATTAGGCAAAGCCGTCATCATTGGCGTAGCCAACATCATTTGCCGCAGGCAAACATCATTCAAAAAGACCTCTTTTGTCAGGTAGACAAAAGAGGTCTTTTTGTTGGCCCACCCTAAGAGGTTCGAACTCCCAACCTTCAGAATCGGAATCTGATGCTCTATCCAGTTGCGCTAAGGGTGGATGGGGTGCCCGTGAGCACCCATATATTTTATTCACTCAAGGAGGGAATAATGACGGGAATCAGCCACAAAAGCTGATAGATCAGGGCAAAGAGTGCCGTGATCTTGGTGATGCTTCCGATGAAGAACAGGAAGGCTACGATACCTGCACCCAGTACCATGGAAACGATGGCCATGACCACGTTGGCACGGCTCAGGTGCTTGAGAGAATCGCACAGGCTGAAGGTGGTCAAAAGATTGGCAATGGTGGAGGTACAAACGATTCCGCTTTCACTGCGCTCCTTCATGGGCGCGTCCTTCATGGCCTCGCAGGTCTTTACGATACCTGCGGGGATCTTGTCGTTCTGCAGCAGACTGCGGAACAGATCGGCATCGATATTGGGGTCGCAGGTCTTCACTGCGGGGCAGATGCCTGCCTTGAAGAGGGTATGCACCGTCTTCTTGAAGCGGGAGCTGATGGAATAGCGGATATAGAACTTGGCGGCCAGCTCCGTGCCGATGACCATGTACATGATCTTGCCGGAATTTGCCTCAAAGCTTTCGTCGATCTCGTCCTTGGTGTAGCCGAAATCGTAGGACAGAAGGTAATTCTTATTACCAACGAAAACGTCCTTGTCCTCAATGTGGGCGCACAGACCGTCTGCAGTGATCTCACGGAAATCGAAATCCTCTGGAATTTCGTCGCATACGCCGGAAATGGTCTTTTTGAATACCAGCGATAGAGGACCGCCCAGCTTCTGGAATACCATGGCTGCATAGAGGATGGCTTTGTCGATGCGGGTCTGACCGTAGGTGCGGATGGTGCTGACCTTCACGCTTCTGGGCGGGAAGATCTCCTTATCCGTAAAGGAGACCACGTCGGACTCGGCGTAGTAATCCGCATCAGCCGCACTGACGATGGCGCAAGCCTTCTTGGCTGCCTTGCGGGACAGATGTGAGAAGGGAAGGACCACCGTGAAAATGCCCGACATGGGGAACACCATCACCGCCGCCGTCATAAAGCGGCTGAAGGTCAGGGCAAGATCGGGGGTCTTGACGTGAGAATAGACCGCAAAGCCTGCGCAAAGAAGAAGGGCTGCGATCAGGGTGAACAGGTAGGATCTCTCCGCACGGGAGGGAAGGGTGGCACGACGGAAGAAGCCGTCGATAAAGCCCGTTTTCTGAACGGAGAAAAAGCGGGGCTCACCCTCCAGGATCTCGCGGAAGGCCTCTGCCTCGGCGCTTTCACCGTCCACCTCCTCAGCGGCCAGCTTTTCGCCGCGTTTGCCGCAAATGCGGAAGCTTCTGTGAATGCGCTTGGCATCCAGCGTGTTGGCGATGCAGGTCATTAGGGAGAAGAAGGCGGCCACACAGCCGAAGAGGGGATATTCCTTGGCGCCCAGTGCGATCATGCTGCCTGCATGGATCAAGGCGAAAAGCGTCAGCAGGAAGGGCATGGAGGAGCGGTTGGGCTTTGCCGTAAAGATACCCTTGGCACCCTGCAGCAAAGAGGAAAGGCAGGGCAGGGCGGAAAGCAGGATCAGCTGAATATCCAACAGCAGGAAAATAGTACCGTAGATCCCGTCGGGACGGAGGATCTCGGGATGGTAAATGCGGGAGAAGGTGGCGCTCTCCAGATAGAAGAGCACGGCAAACACCAGTAGGGACCAGAACACCGAGACCATGGTCTTGTAATTGCGGCCTCTCAGGTGCTCGGCAAATTCGTCAAATTCCTCGTCCGCCGTAAATTCCTCGGGCAGAACGGGGCCGCGCTCGATCTTGGTGTCCAGCTCGTCGTAGGTATCGCTGTAAAGATTGTCGGATTCGGAAACGCGGACCTCCTCCGCCAGCTTCGGGGGATTCTCCTCCTCGGCTACGGGCTCGGGCGTGATCTGGCTGAGCGCCTCCTCAATGGAGAAGGTGGCGTGGTATTCCTTGGTGCTCTCGTCCTCTCCGTCGTGCACGGCTACGTAGTCGTCCTTCTTTTCTTCTGAAGGTACTTCACCCTCGGGAGGAAGCTCGGCCAGCGCCTCCTGCAGTGACTTGGATTCGCTGAAAATGCCGTGGATCTCCTCGGTCAGGGCGGGGTCTGCCGCTTCCTTTTTCTTTTTCTTCTTTTTGGCCTGCTCGGTGCCGAAGACCTCCATCAGGAGCGCGGTGGTCTGGTCGTATTCCTCCGTGGTGGTGCCGGCGGAAACGGTGCCGCGGGTGTGGAAGAAGACCTCCTCCAGCTTTTTTTCGTCCACCTGCGGCGTGCGCAGTGCTTCTAACAGCTCCTCGGGGATCTCGCGGGTCTTTTCCACCTCGGGTGTCTCGGGGGCTTCTTCGGCAAAGGGCTCGAAGGTGCGGGTCTGATCCATGGGATCAAAGTCCTCGGCCTCGGCTTTTTCCTCCAGGTTTACCTCGCGGGTGGCGGCAAGATCGGCCTCCTCCGTCTCCTCGGCGGAAGCGGCGGGAGAAGCCTCCTCGATCGCTTCTTCTTCGGGCTTCGTTTCCTCGGCGGTGGATTCCTCCGGGGCGACTACCGTCTCCTCGGCCTTTTCCGCTACGGGAGTCTTGTCGGTTTGAGCAAACAGGAGAGGGAAAAAGTCCTCGCTTTGCTTTTGCTTGATTTTTTCAGGAGAGTTCTCAGGGTCTTCTTTTTTACTTTTTCTTGTGAATCTGTAAACGGAAGCCATAAAACGTCCTTTCGCTTTTTCTTTATCGGTATTTGACCGCCTCGTAAAGGATCACGGCGGCGGCGCAGGATACGTTCAGGGAATTGACTTTGCCCCGCATGGGCAGGGACAGAATGAAATCGCTCTTTTCCTTCAAAAGGCGAGATACGCCGAAGCCCTCACTGCCCAGAATGATGGCAATGGGTCCCTTGTAATCCAGCGTTTCGTAGGGGGCGCCGTCTGCCTCGCAGGCATAGACCCAAACGCCCTTCTTCTTCAGAAGCTCCACGGTGCTTGCCAGATTGGATACGCGGCAAACGGCCATGTGCTCCGCGGCACCTGCCGAGCTTTTGTAGACCGTGGGGGTCATGCCCACCGCGCCCGCCTTGGGAATGATGATGCCGTGGACACCCGCGCCGTCACAGCAACGGATGAGAGCGCCTAAATTGTGGGGATCCTCCACCCCGTCGGCAATGACGAGAAAGGGAGCCTCGCCTCGCTCCTCGGCGATCTCGAAAAGACGGTCCAGCGTGGCGTATTCTTTTTCAGCGGCAAGGGCCACCACTCCTTGGTGGTTTTGGCCGCCCGCCAGTGCGGAAAGCTTCGTTTTATCCGCAAAGGAGGTGGGAATGCCTCTTTCCTTGGCGCGGGCGAAGAGAGAACGTAGGGCACCCTCTCCATCCTTCAGGAAAAAGATCTTTTCGATCGGTCTGCCCGATGCGATCAGTTCGGATACGGCGTTTCTGCCTGCCACAGCCCCCGCGACGGCGGAGGAGGGACGGGAAGACGCTCGGTTAGATTGATTTTTCATATTCTTTATTATAGCACAAAATTCCCCCGTTGTATAGGCTTTTTTATAATTTTTTATAAAAACGGGCAGAAAAAAAGAGGAAAAAGTCTTCGGCAAAATAAAATTTCTTCTATTATTAAAAAAATAAATAGTAAAAAAATCTTGCATTTTCTATCCGTCTTGGTATATGATAGAGGATATGAAACCGAAAGGAGCATGCTATGGAGTGGCAAAGCATTGAAAGCAGACAGAACCCCGCCGTGAAGTTTGCCGCGTCTCTGGCCGAAAAAAAGGCCCGTGATGCCGCAGGTGCCTTTCTTGCGGACGGCAGTACCATCCTGACCGATCTTGCCGTCTCGGGCGTGTTCCCCGAGGCCGTGTATCTTTCCTCCGCCGTCCCCTTCCTGAAGGAGGAGGTGGAGTGCATTCTTCAGGATGCCCCCGTCAAGGGCTATATTTTGGCTCCCCACGTATTTGAAAGGCTCACCGCGGAAAAGGGAAGCGAGGGCATCGTCTCCCTCTATGACCGCCGCGGGCTGGAGGAGGCCCTGCCTCTGCCTCGGGGAGGCAGGCTTGTGGCGCTGGAGAATCTTCAGGATCCCGGTAACGTGGGCACCGTCCTTCGTACCGCCGTTTCCTTCGGCTTCGACGGCGTTCTGCTGTGCGGCGGTGCCGACCCCTTCGGTCCCAAGGCCGTCAGAGCCAGCATGGGCGCCTTCGCCCACATCCCCGTAAAGACCTTTCCCCATACGGACGCTTTAATGGATTATTTGCAGGAGCGCGGTGTGAAAAGCTATGCCGCCTGCCTTCACGATACCTCTGTTCCCGTAACGGAACTTTGCCCTTCGACCCCCTTCTGTATCCTTATCGGTAACGAGGGGAAGGGGCTCAGCCCCCGTGCGCTGGAGCGCGCCGACCGTAAGATCGTGATCCCCATGCGGGGCATGGAAAGCCTCAACGCCGCTGTGGCGGCCGCCGTTCTCATGTGGGAATGGGGCGGAAAGGAGTTAAGCCTTGAGTAAGGAAAAGGATCTGATCTATTGGCTTTGGCTGTCTCTGACCCTGCGACAGGGCTCCGTTTTGCCCTCTACACTGTTAAAATACTTCGGCTCACCCCGCGCCATCTATGAAGCGGGGGAGGAGGATCTGGCACAGGTGGAGACCAATTTTTACGGTCACGAAAAGGATCTTCTGGAAAAGAGTCTCGACCGTGCAGAGGACGTGCTTTCCTATTGCAAAAAGAATAAGATCGGCATTGCCACGCCCGACGACTTCTTTTATCCCCAGCGCCTGAAGGCTCTGCCCAATAAGCCCATGGTGCTCTATTATCTGGGCAACTTCTGCGATCTGGATACGGTCTTTTCCGTGGGTGTGGTGGGCAGTCGCGACCCCAGTGCCTACGGCATCCACGCAGCCAAGCGTCTGTCATTGGACCTGGCCCGTGCGGGTGCGGTCATCATCTCCGGCGTAGCCGCGGGCATCGATTCCGCCTCTCACCGTGCGGCACTGTATAACGAAAGCTTTACCGTCGGTATCCTCGGTTGCGGCATCGACCGAGTTTATCCCAAGGAGAACGAGGCTCTGTACGAGGAGATCATCCGCCATGGCCTGCTCATGACGGAATACCCTCCGGGTACGGCTCCCATGGGACGCAATTTTCCCGTGCGCAACCGCCTCATCGCCGCCCTGTCCGACGCAGTGCTGGTGGTGGAGGGCAGTGAAAGCAGTGGCTCTCTCATTACCGCGGAGGAGGCCCTCAATCAAAAAAAGGCGCTTTATACCGTCCCCGGCTCCATCTTCTCCCGCGGGTCGGCAGGCAGTAATTTTCTTTTAAAGCTGGGTGCCAAGCCCTGTCTTTCCGCCTACGACATCGTGGACGATTTCAAGGTGCGGTATCCCGCCCTCAAGAGTGCTTTGCCCCTCTTCGGCAAAGCGGAAAAAGAGGAAAAGAAGCCGAAAAAGAAAAAGTCCGTTTCCTTGAAGAAGAAAATGAAGGGCTTTATTTTCCCGGGCGCGGAGCGGGCGGAGGAGGAAAAGCCCGTGCCGCCGCAATACGACTTCATCCTCGTGGAGGAGGAAGAAAAGCGCCGGCAGGCGGAAGCGCCCCATCTGGTGTCTCCTTTGCCAACCCTCTCCGAGGAGGAGCGGGAGATCTATTCCGCATTGGGCTTTGAGCCCGTGCATACGGACAGTCTCGTCAACGGGGAGCGCTCCGCCGCGGCGGTGCTCCGCATTTTAACAAAACTGGAAATCAAAGGGCTGGTACGGAAGGCTCCGGGCGGAAAATACGTCCTTGCCGACCGTGCGGAAGCGTGAAAGGAATTTTTATGGCAAACAATCTGGTCATTGTGGAGTCCCCCACCAAGGCATCTACCATCAAAAGCTTTTTGGGTAGCGGCTATAAGGTCGTGGCCTGTCAGGGTCACATTCGCGACCTTCCCAAGAGTTCTCTTGGCGTAGACGTGGAAAAGGATTTCGAACCCAAATACATCAATATCCGCGGCAAGGGCGAGCTCATTGCCGAATTGAAAAAAGAAGCTAAAAATGCCGACAAGGTCTTTCTGGCAAGCGACCCTGACCGCGAGGGCGAGGCCATCAGCTGGCATCTTTTTAAGGTGCTGGAGCTGGAGGGCAAGGGAGGCGGAAGGATCTCCTTCAACGAGATCACAAAGCCCGCCGTGAAGAATGCCATCGCCAATCCACGCAAGATCGATATGGCGCTGGTGGATTCTCAGCAGACCCGCCGTATTCTGGACCGCATCGTAGGCTATAAGCTGAGCCCCCTGCTTTGGAAGAACGTGCAGAACGGTCTTTCCGCAGGTCGCGTGCAGTCCGTTGCCACGCGATTGGTGGTGGACAGAGAGCGCGAGATCCGCGCCTTTATTCCTCAGGAGTACTGGACGCTGGGCGTGCGCCTTGCTACCCCTCAGGAAAAGGAATTCGTGGCTCGCTTTCACGGTACCCTGCAGAAAAAGACCGCACTGAATAACGAAGAGGCCTGCGGCAAGGTGCTCGCCTCCCTGAAGGGTGCGGACTACCGTGTTTCCGCCGTAGAGACCGCCTCCAAGACCAAGAATCCGCCCCCTCCCTTTACCACCTCCCAGCTTCAGCAGGAGGCCTTCAAGAGATTGGGCTTCTCCTCCAAGCGCACCATGAGCATCGCGCAGACTCTTTACGAGGGTCTCAGTCTCGGCAAGCGCGAGGAGCACGGTCTGATCACCTACATGAGAACCGACTCTCTGCGCATCTCCGCAGAGGCGCAGTCCGCCGCTCGCGCCATGATCCGTGAGCGCTACGGCGATAAATTCTGTCCCGCCAAGCCTCGCGTTTATAAATCCCGTACCTCCAGTCAGGATGCTCACGAGGCCATCCGTCCCACGGATCCTTACAAGACCCCCGAGTCTCTCAAGGACGTTTTGACGAGCGAGCAGTTCCGTCTGTACAAGCTTATCTGGGACCGCTTCACCGCCAGCCAGATGGAGGGTGCCAAGATCGACGTGCAGAACGTGGATATCGACGCCGTTTGCCCCGACGGAAAGAAATATCGCTTCAAGGCCAACGGAGAGACCGTGCGCTTCCAGGGCTTTTTAAAGGCCTACGGTGAGCTGAAGGAGGAAGAGGAAAAGGATCCCTTGGCCACCGGCAAACTGCCGCCCCTTTCTCAGGACGACGTCCTGACGGAAAAGGAACTGATCCCCAAGCAGAACTTCACCCAGCCTCCCCGCCGTTACAACGAGGCAAGCCTCGTTTACGCGCTGGAGGAAAAGGGCATCGGCCGTCCCAGCACCTACGCTCCCACCATCGATACCATCCTCGGCCGCGGCTATATCGCCCGCGGCGAGCGCAAGCAATTTATCCCCACAAAGCTGGGTGAGGTCACCAACGATATCATGGAGCAGAATTTTGCCAGCGTTGTGGATTACGAATTTACCGCAAACCTGGAAAAAAAGCTGGACGATATTGCGGAAAGCAAGGAGAATTATCTGACCGTTTTGTCCGAGTTCTACGACGGCTTCAAGGTCCAGCTGGAAAAAGCGGAAAAGGACTTTGCCCAAAGCGGCAAGATCCAGCTTCCTCAGGAGGAGCTGGACGTGACCTGTCCCAACTGCGGCAGAAAAATGATCGTCAAGAACGGCCGCTTCGGCAAATTTGCCGCCTGCCCCGGCTATCCCGAGTGTAAGACCACCATGACCCTCACCCGTGACGGTAAGGTGGCCGAGCCCGCCGAAAAGAAGGCGGATGAGGTGGTGAAAGGTATGACCTGTGAGCTCTGCGGCAGTCCCGTGGTGCTCAAGCAGGGACGCTACGGCGAGTATTACGCCTGCAGCCGGTATCCCAAGTGCCGCTTCACCCGCCAGAAGGCCAAGAAGATCGGCGTGAAGTGTCCCAAGTGCGGCGGCGAGATCGTGGAAAAGCACAGCCGCAAGAGCACCTTTTACGGCTGTGACCGTTATCCCGAGTGCGATTTCTCCCTGTGGGATGAGCCCGTGGGCAGAGAGTGCCCCCTGTGCGGTCAGAGCCTGGTGAAAAAGAAGAACGGAAACGTTGTGTGTTCCTCCAAGGAATGCAAGTACAAAGAAGAAAAGGATCGTAACGTATGAGATTGATCGTTGACGCCATGGGCGGAGATCACGCCCCCGAGGAGATCGTTTTGGGCGCCGTCCGCGGCAAAACGGAGGATCCCTCCTTAGAGCTGATCCTCACGGGAGATGAAAATGCCATTCGTGAGGTGATGACCCGTCACGGCCTTTCGGAGGAGGGCGTTCGCATCGTCCATGCCGAGAGCCGTATCGAAATGGAGGAGGATCCCATCTGTATCATCAAGGGCAAGCGCGATTCCTCCATGGCCCGTGCTCTGCAGCTTTTGCGGGACGGAGAGGGGGATGCCCTTCTCAGCGCAGGCTCTACGGGAGCCTTGCTCGTGGGTTGCTCCAGCCGTATTTATAAGGTGAAGCAGGCGGGCATCCGCCGCTGTGCCATCGGCACGGTGCTTCCTTTGGAAAAGCCCACTCTGCTTTTAGACAGCGGTGCCAATATCGAGGTCTCCCCCGAGGAAATGGTACAGCTTGCTCACATGGGCCGCGCTTATATGAAGGGACTTTACGGTCTTGAGGAGCCCGAGATCGCCCTGGTGAATAACGGCGCGGAGGAGACCAAGGGCACCGACAATTACGTGCAATGCCATGCCGCCCTGAAGGCGGAGGAGGGCATTCGCTTCGTGGGCAACATTGAAGGAAGATACATCCCCCTGGGCGGTGCGGACGTGATCCTCTGCGACGGCTTTGTGGGCAACGTGATCCTGAAGCTCTCCGAGGGCTTCGGACGCTTTATCAAAAAACAGTTGACGGGCATTTTTTCAGGCTTTGCCGGAAAGCTGGCGGGACTTTTGGTGTACGGAAGGATCAAAAAGCTTTCCTCCCGCCTCTCCTATGAAAAGCACGGCGGTGCGCCTCTTTTGGGAACGGTACGCCCCGTGATCAAGGCACACGGCTCCAGCCGTGCCGCCGCCATTGAGAGCGCCGTCCGTCAGGCGAAAAAGTGCTGTGAGAGCGGTGTGTGCGATATGATCGCCGCTGCCTTTACCAAGGAGAAGAGCCATGGAAGCGAAGATTGCAAGGATTGAGGATTATCCCCAAAAATTTTTGAGTCGCGTGCCGGAATTGGAGGAGAGGATCGGCTATTGCTTTCAGAACAAATTGCTCCTTCTGGCCGCTTTGACCCATTCCTCCTTTTCCAACGAAAAGCGAAACCATATTTACTACGAGCATAACGAGCGGCTGGAATTCTTGGGCGACTCGGTGCTGTCCTTTGTGGTATCCGGTCACATTTTTTCCGATCATAAGACCTTTCAGGAGGGTGCCCTCACGAAGCTCCGTGCCGCATCCGTTTCGGCGGAGGCACTGTTCGAGTACGCGGAGAGTATCTCTCTGGGAGACTATATGCTCCTCAATCACGGCCTTGTGGAAACGGGCGGACGCCATCAGAAAAACGTACTGGCCGACTGCTTTGAGGCCATCATTGCCGCGCTGTTTCTGGACGGCGGTCGTGAGGCGGCGGAGGCCTTTATCCTGCGCTTCGTGCCCGACAGGCTCCATCGCCTGCTTTCGGGTGGCAGATTGCGGGACGACGATTTCAAGAGCCTTTTGCAGGAAAAGGTGCAGACCAGCCCGGGCGAACGGGTGGAGTACCGTCTGGTCCGCGAAAGCGGTCCCGACCACAGGAAGGAATTTGAGGTCGAGGCAAGACTGAATTCCAATCTCATCGGCAAGGGAAAGGGCCGCTCCAAGCGAGAGGCCGAGCAGGAGGCCGCCCGCGTGGCACTGCAGACCTGGTTCGGTGAACACGAATAAAGAAAAGGAAATCGTACCACATGTATTTAAAAACCTTGGAGCTGCAGGGCTTTAAGTCCTTTCCCGACAAAACGGTCATTGAATTTGATAAGGGAATGACGGCTATCGTCGGAGCCAACGGCAGCGGTAAGAGCAACATCTCCGACGCCGTACGCTGGGTGCTTGGCGAAATGAGCGCCAAAAGCCTGCGCGGCAGTAAAATGGAGGATGTGATCTTTAACGGCTCCTCCGGCCGAAAGCCGGCCTCCTTTGCGGAGGTCATCATGACCATCGACAATTCCGATTTTCTCATGAAGATCGATTTCGACGAGGTCAGCGTAGGCAGAAGACTCTACCGCAGCGGTGAAAGCGAATACTATCTGAATAAAAAGCAGGTGCGCCTGAAGGACATCGTGGATCTGTTCCTCAACACCGGTATCGGTCGCGAGGGCTATTCCGTGATCAGCCAGGGCAAGATCGCCGAGATCATTTCCCTGAAGGGGAACGAGCGCCGCGAGTTGTTTGAGGAGGCGGCGGGCATTTCCCGCTTCCGCTACCGCAAGCACGAGGCCACCCTGAAGCTGCAGTCCGTTACGGATAATGCCCTGCGCATCAATGATATCCTTTCCGAGGTGCAGGGCAGATTGCCCCGTCTGGAGGCCCAGAGCGCCAAGGCAGAGGCATACCTTGCCGTAGCGGGAGAAAAGAGAACGCTGGAGCTGGGCATTTGGTCCCGCAGAACGGAAGAATTAAGAAAATTTTCCGAGGAGGGCGAGGCCCGCTATAAGGCCGAGGACCGTGCCCTAACGGAATTGACCCGTACCATTGAGGAAAAGGATCGTCGCATCGACGAGCTTTATATCCTCTCTCAGGAAAAAAATATGCAAAGCGAGATTCTGCGCAGTGAGATCTCCGAGCTGGCAGGGCAGGATACCGAGCTTGCCAGTGCTCTGTCCGTTCTGGAGAATGAGATCCACCACGTGGAGCTTCGTTCTGCAGAGCTGCAGTCCGAGGGAGAGAGGAGCTCTGACCGTGAGAAGGAGCTGCAGGAGGAAAAGACCCTTCTGGAGGAAAAATTCTCCGTGATCCAAAAGGAAATGGACGAGGTAGAGGCGCGCTTTGTCGAAAACCGCGCTCAACAGGATGCCCTTGCCACCGCCTACACCGCTTTGGTGGATCGGGAGGAGGAGGTCTTCGTCCGTCGCGAGGAGCTGGGTGACAAGAAGGCCGCTCTTCAGCTTCTGTTAAAGGAGGATGAGGGGCGCAGTAAGAGCGATCAGGAGCGCAGAAGGGATCTGGAGGCGCACCTGCGTGCCGGCGGCGGAGAGGACGAGGCTCTGAAGGCCCGCCTGGAAGCCCTGCGTGCCGAGGCAAGCCTTGCGCTGGAGAAGCTTTCCGCAGAAGAAAAGAATAACGGCCTGATCAATCTGTCCCTCTACCGTCTGGGCGAGGAGATCGATGAAAAGGGCGATGTCTGTCAGAAATTCCGCCTGGAAAAAATGGAGGCGGAGCAGAGAAGAGATACCCTTCTTCGCATGGAACGCCTGCTGGAGGGCTTTTCCGATTCCGTGAAGGAGGTCATGAGCGCCCGCGATACCTTGACGGGAATTTGCGGTCCCGTATCTAAGCTCATCACCACCGACGAAGCTTACGTCCTTGCCATGGAAACGGCACTGGGCGGCGGTGTTCAGCACATTGTGGTGGAAAACGAGGCGGACGCCAAAGGCGCCATTGCCTACTTAAAGAAGAACCGCTTGGGCAGAGCTACCTTCCTGCCCTTGACCACCCTGCGTCCCGCTCTGTACGATGTTTCCGGCATTCGGGAGGCGGGCTTCGTAGGTCGCGCCAGCGATCTTTGCCGCAGTGATAAGAAATACGCTCCCGTGGTGGAATTTCTTTTGGGCAAGACCCTCATCTGTGAGGATATCGATGCCGCAGGCCGCCTTGCCGCCAAGGAAAAATACGGGGTGAAGATCGTCACGCTGGACGGTCAGGTCATCCACGCAGGCGGCTCCTTCACGGGCGGTCAGGCACAGCATTCCGCGGGTGTTCTGTCCCGCTCCGGTGACCTTGCCCGTTTGGCTGATAAAATTGCCCAAGCCGAGGAAAGGATCGCCTCCCTGAAGGAGGAGCTATCCCGTCTGGAGGAAAAGCGCGCCTCTCAGCGTGAGGCACTGAAAAAGAGCGATGAGGAGCTGGCAAGCCTTCGCCGCAAGTCCGATCTTGCTCAAAACGCGCTGACGCTGGAGGCGGAGCGCATGGATGCGGCCAAGTCCCGTATCCTTCAGCTGGAGCAGGAGATCCTGAGCCTCGATGAGAAGGAGAAGGAGCGCTCTCTGCGCGCCGCCACCGTGGGCGAGGAGATCCTCGGCTATACCGCCGATGAGGAAAGGCTTTCCGCAGAGCTTGACGAGCTGGACCGTTGTAAGGAAGAGAAGGAAAAGGAAAGGGAGGAGCTGATCATCCGTCAGGGTGAGATCCTTGCTCTCCGCGGTCAGGCTCAGCTCCGTTTGGAGCAGGAGGCCGCCCTTCTGACCCAGAACGAGGAGGCCTTCCGCCGCCTGCACGAGGGCGCCGAAAGCAAGGAAGCCCAGCTTCGTGCCTTGGCTGAAAAGAAGGAAGAGGCCCTTCGTTCCATTGAAGAAAAAAAGACCCTGCGCGAGGAAAAGCGCCTTTTGGTAGAAAAGAAGAAGGCAGAGGTCGCCGCCCTTCAGGGTGAGGTGCAGTTCGCAGGCGAGGAGACCGCCCGCGTCCGTGCCGCTCAGAAGGAGGAGCAGGCGGAGAAGGAGAAGCGAATGGAAGCCTTTTCCCGTCTGTCCTCCCGCTTGGCAGGCGCCCGCAAGGAGTGCGAGAGCATTCTGCGTTCTCTTCACGAGGAATACGAGATGGAGCCCGACAGCGAGGAATTTCTCGCTGCCCGTGAAACGGATACCGAGGCCTTGGGAGGTGAGTCGCGGCTTGCTACCCTCCGTCAGGAGCTTCGCCGCATCGGCCCCGTCAATTTGGAATCCGTGGAGGAGCTGAAGGAGGCCCGCGAACGCTTCCGCTTCCTTGACGAGCAGTATTCCGACATTACCAAGTCCAAGGAAGAGCTGGAAAAACTCATTGCCGATCTGGAAAGCACCATGCGTACCATGTTCACCGATACCTTCGAGCAGATCCGCTACACCTTCCGCCAGATCTTTACGGAGCTGTTCGGCGGCGGCTCGGCGGATATCGAATTGACCAATCAGGAGGATCTTCTGAACTGCGGCGTTGAGATCCGCGTTCAGCCTCCCGGAAAGGTCATCAAGAACCTCTCTTTGCTTTCCGGCGGTGAGCAGGCCTTCGTTGCCATTGCGCTTTATATGTCCCTGCTTCGTATCAATCCCAGCCCCTTCTGTATTTTCGACGAGATCGAATCGGCGCTGGACGAGGCAAACGTGCGCCGCTTTGCCCAGTACATCAAAAAGCATAACGATAAGACGCAGTTTATCGTCATTACCCACCGTCGCGGTACCATGGAGGAGGCCGATACCCTGTACGGTATTACCATGCAGGAAAAGGGCGTCAGCGACTTCATTCGTCTGGATGCGGCCTCTTCGGAGAAATACGCCACTGACCGCGCCTGAGGAAGGAAAGGATCCATATGGGATTTTTTGAAAAATTAAAGCAAGGTCTTTCCAAGACCAAAAACGCCATTCTCCACCGCGCGGACGCCTTGTTCCGTGCGCTGGGCGGTCAGATCGACGAGGAGTTCTACGAGGAGCTGGAGGAGATCCTGATCCTTGCGGATTTCGGCGCGGAAACCGCTATGGAGATCATTGATACCCTGCGCGATACCGTCACCGAGGAGCGCATTATGGACGGTGAGGCGGCCCGCGCCGCCCTGCGCCGCATTTTGCTGGAGCTTATTCAACGGGACGGCCTGGAGCTGAATCTTTCCACTGCCCCCGCCTCCATCCTTGTGATCGGCGTCAACGGTGTGGGAAAGACCACCAGTATCGCCAAGATCGCCAATTACTTAAAATCTGACGGCAAGAAGGTCATTCTGGCCGCAGGGGATACCTTCCGTGCCGCCGCCAAGGAGCAGCTTGGCATCTGGGCGGATCGCATCGGCGTGGAAATGATCAGCCAGAACGAGGGTGCCGATCCCGCCGCCGTGGTTTTCGATGCCTGTGCCGCCGCCAAAAAGCGCGGTGCGGACGTGCTCATCGTGGATACCGCAGGACGCTTGCACAACAAGAAGAACCTCATGGACGAGCTTTCTAAGATCGGTCGTGTGCTGGATCGCGAGCTGGCAGGAGCCGATCGGGAGGTGCTCCTGGTGCTGGACGCCACCACCGGTCAGAATGCCGTCAGCCAGGCTAAGGAATTCAGCCGCAGTGCGGGCATTACGGGTCTGGTCCTTACGAAGCTGGACGGTACCGCCAAGGGCGGCATCGTTTTCTCCCTGAAAAAGGAGCTGGGCATCCCCGTAAAATTTGTCGGTGTGGGAGAGGGTGTGGACGATCTGCGCCCCTTCGATCCCGAGGAATTCGTCAATGCCCTCTTTGAATAAAATGCGCGTCGGCATCTTCGGCGGTGCCTTCGATCCCCCCCATCGCGGTCACGAGCGTGCCCTCCGCGCCTTTTTGGCCGAGGCTGCCCTCGACCTTGTGTACGTGATCCCGTCGGGTCGTGCTCCTCACAAGCAGCTTTCGGGCGGCGCGTCAAACGAGGATCGTCTTGCCATGACAAGGCTTGCCTTCGAGGGGGTCTCTCCCCGCATCACCGTATCCGATCTGGAACTTGCATCCGAGGAGGTTTCCTTCACCTATCGTACCGTGCGCATCCTGAGGGAAAAGCATCCCGAGGCGGATCTCTTCCTATTTATAGGAACGGATCAGCTTTTAAGCTTTGAAAGCTGGCGCAACGTGCCCGAGCTTCTGTCCGAATGCATCCTTTGTGTCATGGATCGCTTTGCCGACTCTCCCAACCTTTCCGAGGCGGCGGAGCATTTAAAAAAAGAATTTGGTGCGCGCTTCTTGCTTTTACGGGAAAAAGCATATATAATATCATCGACCGCCGTGCGCGATGCGCTGGAGAGAGACGGAGTCTCCTTCGATCTTGCCCCTGCCGTGCACGACTATATCACCCTCCGCGGTCTCTATCACAAGGCCTCCGACCGCACTGTTGCGGTGCTCACTCTGATTGAAAAGAGCCTGCCCGCCGAGCGACTGGGACACAGCCTTTCCGTAGCGCGAGAGACCCTGCGCCTTTGTCACGCTGTGGGTGAGGAGAGGAAAGAGGCACTGTATCAGGCCGCCCTTCTCCACGATCTGACCCGCCGCAAGAGTAAGGAGGAGCAAAGGGAGATCCTTTCCTGCTTCGGAGAAGGCCTTTCCCCGGAGGATGAGGTCTGTCCCGCTGATCTCCACGGAAGAACGGCCGCTCTTCTGGCGAGGGAAGCCTTTGACCTTGACCCCTACGTGACCGATGCCATCGCCTGTCACACTACGGGAAGGGAAGGGATGACCTTGGCGGACGAGATCCTCTTTTTCGCCGATTATATTGAAGAAACGCGTGTGCACAAGGCCTGCCGAGAGGCGGCAGAGCGCTTCTATGGGAGCCTTCCCGACGATCGGGCCGCGGCGCGCCGTCATTTATCCCGGAGCGTTACCGAAACGTTGCAGAATATTCTTTCTCATTTAGAGGAAGAGGGAAGACCCATCCACAGTAAAAGCCGTCGCAGTCTTGCCGCAAGGATGGAACGAACGAAAGGAAGCTTTATGACACCCATTGAAAAAGCAAAAAAGATCGCATCCGTTCTGGATGAAAAAAAGGGCAGAGACGTACAGATCCTGCAGGTAACGGAGCAGACCGTGCTTTGCGATTTCTTCGTCATTGCCACCGCCACCTCCTCCACCCATTTAAAGGCGCTGTGCGACGAGGTGGAATATCGCCTGCGGGAGGAGGACGGCATCACCGCCTTCCGTACGGAGGGCTATCAGTCCACGGGCTGGATCCTGGCGGACTTCGGTGACGTGATCGTGCATCTGTTCGATGCCGCCTCCCGTGACTTTTTCAAATTGGAAAAGCTCTGGCAGGAGGGGAAAGCCGTTCCCTTTGACAAAAAAGAAGATTAACTGAAAAGTTGAGGATAGAAAGATGGAATACAATTTTAAGCAAACAGAAAAAAAGTGGCAGGACATTTGGGATGAGAAGGGCACCTTCTGCGCGGGCAACGATTATTCCAAGCCCAAGTTTTACGCACTGGTAGAGTTCCCCTATCCCTCCGGTCAGGGTCTGCACGTGGGTCACCCCCGCTCCTACACGGCGCTGGACATCGTGTGCCGCAAGAAGAGACTGCAGGGCTACAACGTGCTCTATCCCATGGGCTGGGATGCCTTCGGTCTTCCCACCGAAAACTTTGCCATTAAGAATCACATTCATCCCTCCGTGGTCACCGAAAAGAACGTGGCTCACTTCAAGGAACAATTGAAATCCCTCGGCTTCTCCTTCGACTGGTCCCGCGAGATCGATACCACCGATCCCAATTACTATAAGTGGACCCAGTGGATCTTCCTGCAGTTCTTCAAGGCAGGCCTTGCCTACAAGAAGGAAATGGCAGTGAACTGGTGTCCCTCCTGCAAGTGTGTGCTTGCCAACGAGGAGGCTGCAGGCGGCCATTGCGAGCGTTGCGGCAGCGAGGTCGTACGTAAGGTCAAGAGCCAGTGGATGCTCAAGATCACCGAATACGCCGAAAAGCTCCTGAACGGTCTGGACGAGGTCAACTTCATCGAGCGCGTCAAGACCCAGCAGAGAAACTGGATCGGTCGCAGCCACGGTGCGCAGGTGAAATTCTCCACCACCGCAGGGGATATTCTGGAGGTCTATACCACCCGTCCCGACACGCTCTTCGGTGCCACCTACATGGTCATGGCTCCCGAGCACGCTCTCATCGAGAAGTGGCAGGATAAGCTCCAAAACATGGCAGAGATCCGCGCCTATCAGGAGAACGCCGCCCGCAAGAGCGACTTTGAAAGAACCGAGGTCGTGAAGGAAAAGACCGGTGTCCGTCTGGACGGCGTTTGCGCCATCAACCCCGTCAACGGTAAGGAGATCCCCATCTTTATTTCCGATTACGTTCTCGCCTCCTATGGTACGGGTGCCATCATGGCCGTTCCCGCCCACGATGAGAGAGACTATGATTTTGCTAAGGTCTTCGGTCTGCCCATCATCGAGGTGGTTGCAGGCGGTGACATCGAGAAGGAAGCCTTTGTGGATTGCGATACCGGTGTCATGGTCAATTCCGGCTTCCTGAACGGTCTGTCTGTGGAAGAGGCCAAGGTGGAGATCACCCGCTTCCTCACCGAAAAGGGTCTGGGTGAAAAGAAGGTCAACTATAAGCTGCGCGACTGGGTCTTCTCCCGTCAGCGCTATTGGGGTGAGCCCATTCCGATCGTACATTGCCCCCATTGCGGCACCGTGCCTCTGCCTGAGGATCAGCTGCCTTTGGTTCTGCCCGACGTGGATTCCTACGAGCCCACCGAAACGGGCGAATCTCCTCTGGCCAAGATGACCTCCTGGGTGAACACCACCTGTCCCGTTTGCGGCGCTCCCGCCCAGCGTGAGACCGATACCATGCCCCAGTGGGCAGGCTCCTCCTGGTACTTCCTGCGTTACGTGGATCCCCACAACAACGACGCTCTTGCCTCCCGCGAGGCCATGGAATACTGGAATCA
>JAFQMA010000051.1 GCA_017414535.1 Clostridia bacterium
CTCCAATACTATTTCGGCTTTCACCGTATCTTTAGATTATTGGAGGTTAATAGTAATGTAAAGTTGTATTGGTAAAATATGCCGTAATTAGCGGCTTTTATATGGTTACTTTACATTACCATTTGCTTTTCATAAATGGTTTTATGTGAAGCTTTACATAATACCATAAAGAGAGGGGGGTGACCTTTGAAGAATATCAAGCTCATTCGAGTGATCAAGGATTATACGCAGATCAAGGTGCAGATCGACACGGGTATCAGCCAAAGCACTCTTTCCAAATACGAAAGCGGCGATCTCCTACCCACGGCGGAAAATCTGATGATCTTAGCAGATTATTATGCCACCAGCGTGGATTATCTTTTGGATCGGACGGAGGATCCCGCTCCGTATCCGAAAAAGGGTATAAAAGCATAAAAAAGATCTCTCTTTGCAACGGAGAGATCTTTGCTTGTTGTGTGTTTCAAAAAATAAGTTTTAACTTTTTGTTACACCACTTGTATTTGCGCCGATAAAGGAGTACAATGAAATAAAGGGGGGAAGCCCCCGAAACCAACGGAGAAGAGGGAAGAGAGTGTCGGAAAAGAAACCTGTTGAAACCAAGAAAAGACAGACCAAGCAGAAAAAGAAGATCACGCCCAAGGGGGCCTTGCGCATTGCGGTGGTGGTCGTTGCCTGTCTTGTTTTGCTTTGGGGCATTATCAGCCTTGCATGGCATCTTATTGCTTCCTATTATGCAGGCCTTCTGACCTATCAGACGGCCACGGAGGAGCAAAACTTTGCGACCGAGCTTCTGACCGGTGCCTATCGGCCTCCCACGCCCGTAAATCCCGATACGGACGAGCCCTTTACCGGGGAGGATACCCACGGTCTTTTGAACAATAAAAATCTCCCCTCCATTTGCGATACCAAGGACGTGACCAACATCCTTCTTTTGGCCACCGACTCCCGCGGTCTGGATGCGGGCAGAAGTGATACCATGATCCTTCTTTCCATCAATGAAAAGACGGGCAAGATCGTGCTTTGCTCCTTTATGAGAGATATTTTGGCGGCCTTCCCCGAATTTCCTCAGAACGTCGTTTACGGAAGCACCGGCTACGATAAGCTGACCCACGCTCATGCCTACGGCGGTGCCGAGCTGACCATGGCGGTGCTGAAGGAGACCTTCAATATCAACGTCAGCTACTATGCCAAGGTGAATTTTGCTTCCTTTGTGGATATTATCGATGCGGTGGGCGGCATTGATATGCATTTGACCGTCGGAGAGGTGGAATACATCAACTCTATGTATGACGATCCGGAAATTCAGGAATGGATCGACAACGGCGGTGAGACCAAGCCCTTGGAGAAAAAAGAGGGCGTTCACCATTTGAACGGTGCCCTTGCGCTGGCTCACGCCAGAAATCGTGACATCGGCGCGGATTATGCCAGAACCGACCGTCAGAGAGAGATCATCGATACGCTCATCAAAAAGGCGTCGAGCCTTTCCCTGACCGAGCTCAATTCTGCCGTGACCACCATTTTGCCCATGGTCACCACCAATATGCCCAAGGCTATGGTGACGGGGCTGATCAAATCCGCACCCACCATGCTGGGCTACGACGTGGAGAGCCTGCGTTTGCCTCAGCCGGGCATGTATACCGAGGAGAGCTACAACTTCATTCTGGATCTTCCCAAGAACTGTGCCGTGCTTTACGAAAAGATCTACGGCGAGCCCGCGCCCGCTCAAAACCCCTGATTGACCGCAATAGATAAAAGAAAAATCACTTGCAATTTGCAAGTGATTTTTTTGCTTTATGTGCCTTATAAGGCCTGTCCGTTGATGACCAGACGGAAGGTGAGCCCCAGCGTTTGGGCCGCTCTGCGGCAGAGCTTCATGCGGGCGTGGAAGATCTCAAAATAATCCATCACCGAGCTGATGGCAGGATCGATGGAAAGGGTCAAAGTGACGGTGGCGTTCTCCTTCTCCACGCTCAGGGCAGATTCGGTCACGGAGAAATTGACCCGATCGTGAATATCAAACTCCCGATCCTTATCCTGCCGCACGCGACTGCGGCGCACGTCGGATTTGTCCGCTAAAATGAGGGCGGCCGCCAAGGGGCTCACGGGGATGCCGCAGCCCTCGTCGTGATTGCCGATGGCCGTGACGATCTCTGCCACCTCCTCGGGAGCAAAGCCACGCTCCAGAAGCAGGCGGAATACCATGACGGCACCGCTTTGGCTGTGCTCCTCGCGGTTGACAAGGTTGCCGATGTCGTGGAGGAACCCTGCGATCCGTGCCAGCTCACAGAGCCGCTCGGGATAGTCCAGAAAATGCAGGACCTCCCCCGCACGGCTCGCTACCAGCGAGGCGTGGGGAAAGCTGTGCTCCGTAAAGCTCAGTGCCTTCAGGCTGGTATCGGCCTTGGCGATATAGGTGCGAAGGGCAGCGTCTGCCCTGATCTCGGAATAGGTCATTTCGTCTCCTTTCCTATAGCGGATTTTCCTCTGTGGCGCCAGGTGGCGGGATAGAGGAGAATGAGGATGGGCCAGATCTCAAGCCTTCCCAGCAGCATGGCAAAGGAAAGCAGGAGCGTTGCGGCATCGCTGAAGAGGGAGAAGTTGGCGGCAGGCCCCACGGCGCCCAGACCGGGACCTACGTTGTTAAAGCAGGTGACGGAGGCGGACAGGCTCGTGGTAAGATCGTAGCCGTCAAGACTGACGAAGAAGAAGATGCCGAAAATGCAGAAAATGTAAAAAAGAAAATACATGACCACGCCGCTCTGCACCTCCTCTTCTACCTTTTTGCCCTCGAAGCGCAGAACGTTGACGCTTCTGGGATGGAGGGTGCGGCGAAATTGCGCGTGGCAGTTTTTTATCAAAAGCACAAGGCGTGAAACCTTCAGGCCGCCCGCCGTACTGCCGGCACAGCCGCCGATGAACATGAGAATAAAGAGGATCGCCTTGGAAAAATTGGGCCATAGGTCGAAGTTTGCGGTAGAATAGCCTGTGGTGGTCATGATAGAGGAGACCTGAAAGGCCGAATGGCGCAGGATCTCGGAAAAGCTTCCGTAGACCGTTGTGAGATCGATGCAGACCAGGGCCGTGGCTGCGGCGAATATGCCGAAATAAGCCCACAGCTCCGTGGAGCGCAGGGTACTGCGGAAGCGGCGGATGAGCATAAGGTAATAGAGGTTGAAATTGACACCGAACAGCAGCATAAAGACCGTAATGATCCACTGCTGGGCGGCGGTGAGGGCGCTGAGTCCGGCAGAATTGATGGTAAAACCGCCCGTGCCTGCGGCACCGAAGGTGAAAATGGCGCTGTCAAAGGCGGGCAGGCCGCTGATCATGAGAATGCAGAACATGACGGCGGTCATGACAAAATAGATCAGATACAGAAGCTTTGCCGTATCCCGAAGCTTGGGAACGAATTTTCCCATGGTGGGGCCGGGCATTTCCGCACGGAGGATGTGAATGCTCCGCTCGCTCAGGCCGGGTAAAAAGGCGGTGAGGAGCACCAACACGCCCATACCGCCGATCCAGTGGGTAAAGCTTCGCCAGAAGAGGAGCCCTTTCTCCATGGTGTTCAAGGACGCCGGATCCAGAATGGAGGCACCCGTGGTGGTAAAGCCGCTGACCGTTTCAAAAAAGGCGTCGGCAAAATTGGGGATCTGTCCCGAAAGGAAGAAGGGAAGCGCGCCCACGGCGGAAAGGCTCAGCCATGCCAGTGCGGTAATGGCAAAGCCCTCGCGGGCATAAATGCGCTTGCTTTTCGGGCGGGCAAGAAGCACGGCTCCGCCGCCCAGCACAGCCGCCACGGCAATGGAAAGAAGGATGGCGACGGTGCAATCGTTACCGTAGAGAAGCGCGACCAGAAGGGGCAGTAACAGAAGCGCACCCTCCAAAAGGATGATCAGTCCTACGGTGTAAAGTACCATTCTTCGGTTCATAGCTACTCCATAATATCTGCAAGGTCGGTCATTTTATGCCCTGCAGTGAGAACGATCACGCTGTCACCGGGCAGGATCACGTCACTACCCTTGGGGATGATGACGCGCCTTCCTCGGAGGATGCCCGCGATCAGCGTGTTTTTCTTTAGCTTCAGCTCCATCAGGGTGATATCCGTGAAGGGAAAATCTGCCTTGACCTTAAATTCCAATGCCTCTGCCTTGCCGTCCATGAGCTTGTAAAGGGTCTCTACGGGACTGCCCAGAGAGTTCTGCAGGGCACGGGCGTAACGGGTGAGCACGTCGCTCATGAGCTTACGGGGAGAAATGACGCAGTCCAGCCCCAGCTTTTCCGCCATGGAGAAAAACTCCTCCCGATTGATCTTGGTAATCACCTTGCCAACGCCGTTTGACTCGGCAAGGTAAGAAAGAAGGATGTTTTCCTCGTCAATGCCCGTCAAGGTCACAAAGCCGTCCATGGTGGAAAGGCCTTCCTCCAAAAGGAGCTCCTCGCTGGCACCGTCGCCGTGGATGACCACCGCCTCGGGCAGGGCCTCGGCAAAGCTGCGGCAGGTGCGCTCGTCCTTGTCTATCACGGTAACGTGACAGCCGTCGGAGAGCAGATATTTGGTCAGATAAAAGGAGGTGCGGCTGGCGCCGATGATCATGACGTTGCGTACCCGCTCGCCGGATTGACCGATGAGCTTTAAGAGCCGAACGATCTCGCCTTTGGTGCCCGTCAGACCGATGCGGTCGCCTGCCAGAAGGGTGAAATGACCGTCGGGAATAAAGGCTTCGTTGCCGCGGCGCACGGTGCCCACCAGGTAAGAGGCGGGAAATTTCTTTCGCATTTCGATCAGGTTTATGCCGCACAGGGGGCTGTCCTCCCGCAAGATGACCTCCACGATCTCAAAATTGCGGCGGGAGAAGGTCTCCACGTTGGCCGCACCGGGCAGCTGCAAGAGGTTGAAAAGCTCCTTGGCCGCCAGCGCGTCGGGATTGATGGCCATGGAAAGGTCCAACTGCTGGCGAATAAAGCCAAGGCTCTGATCGTTATATTCGGGGTTGCGGATGCGGGCAATGGTGTTGGTCACGCCCATGCGCTTTCCCATGAAGCAGCAGAGCATATTGAATTCGTCTGAGCCCGTGACGGCACAAAGAAGCTCTGCCTCTTCGGCTCCTGCCTCGGTAAGGGTCTCGTTATCCACGCCGTTGCCGCAAACGCACATCACGTCGTAGAGATTGGTGATCTGTTCAATGACGGCGGGATCGGAGTCTACCATGACCACGTCGTGGTTTTCCGCTACCAGATCCTGCAGGATGGTGGTGCCCACCTTGCCGCCGCCCACAATGATAATCTTCATTTTTTTCTCCTTTCTGAGGAGGCTTCGTTGTATCTTCCTTGTATTGTAGCACATAGCCCGTGGATTTTCAAGCGTTTTCCATTCGTGCCGATAAAAAAGCCGTCCCTACGGGCGGCATTTTTTGAGTTTAGTTTTCGTTTTTTATGCGGTGAAATACGCGCAGGATCAGGAAAAGGGAAAGGAACAGGGTAATGAAATCCGCGGCCAGCTGAACGAAGACCAGACCCGTCATGCCCCAAAGCGAGTTGAAGAGAAACTGCAGAGGGATATTCACAAAGCCCTGACGGCTGATGGAAAGCACCAGCGATTCGGGTCCCTTGCCCATGGACTGCAGGGAGAAGGTGGCCAAAAGGTTCAGGATCATCAGCGGCGTAGCCAGACAGGCGATGCGCAGATAGGTGACGCCGTAGGATACGGTCACCGCCTCGTCGATAAAGAGATGTACGATGAAATCGGGCACCAGCTGGAACAGCAGGATGCACAGAAGCGCAAAGACGACGCCTGCTACTCCGCAGGAGAGCATGGCCTTCTTCATGCGGCGGTGATCCCCCGAGGCGTAGTTGTAGGCGGCCAGGGGAAGCATGCCCTGACAGAGACCCATGCCTACGTTCAGAGGGAGCATGTCGATCTTTTTGACGATGCCCAGCGCCGCCAGCTGAATATCGCTGTGAGCGGCGGAGAGCTGATTGAGCACCATGTTGGAGACGCTGGCAAGGAGCGCACCTGCCGCAGAAGGAACGCCTGTGGCAAGGATCTTGCCCGTATGGCGGGCGCCTGCCCCGATATAGCGCGGGGAGAGGGAAAGGGTCGTCTTGCCGCGCAGGTGAGCCAGAACGATGAGAAAATAGGCCAGGGAGATCACGTTGGAGAGCATGGTGGCCATGGCCGCACCGCGCACCTCCTGCCCCTCGGGAAGGAGCACGTACATGAAGATGGGATCGAGAATGATATTTAAAACGCCGCCCAAGCCCAGACCGAAGCTTGCCTTGCTGGCGTAGCCCTCACTGCGGAGCAGGTGGGACAGACACATGGCGCCCGTGGCGGGTATGCCGCCGATGATGACCACCCACAGGGTGTATTCCGCCGCATAGCCGAAGGTGGCGTCGCTTGCCCCCAGAAAGGGCAGGATGGAATCCATGAACAGGTAGCAAAACAGGCCGAACAGCGCCGTTAAGGCAAGGGTAGAATAAAAGCTGAAGGAGGAAACGCACTTGACCTCGTCCTCTTTTTTTGCGCCCAGCAGACGGGAGATATGACTGCCGCCGCCGACGCCGAACAGGTTCGAAAGGCCGCAGAGCATAAAAAAGATGGTGAAGGCCAGGGTGGAGGCCGCCACTTTGACGGGGTCTCCCGTGAGGCCGATGAAATAGGTATCCGCCAGATTGTAGATCATGGTGATCAGCTGGCTGATGATGGTGGGGATCGCGAGAGTAGCCAGTGCCTTCGGCACGGGCATCCGCTCGAATAATTCTGTCTTTTTATCCATAAAAATCCTTCTTTCTGCAAAACATGGGTATTATACCACAAAATTTGTCCTTTGGCAAGAAAAAAGCCCCTCGGTCGCGGCCGAAGGGCGATTTTTATCCAAGGATCTCTCCTTGCTTTTCGTAGTAGTAAAAGCCCTCCTCCAGAAGAAGGGTGCGGTACCAGGCGGAGCCGTCCCGATTGATCTGCAGAAAGGAGCCGTCTTTGTGCACCAGCTCTGCCTGCCGCCCCCACCAGCCGCAGGGGGAACCGTCGAAGGAATAGTAAAAGCCCCAAACGTGGCCCTTTTCCGTTTCCTTGAAGGTGGTGAAGATCACCGAGCGACGGTTGTCGGCGGAGGTCTGAAGATAAATGCGCTTCAGCCCGTAGGACTCGATCACCTGCCGCAGGACCTCGCTTTCCAGCCTTTCCCGCTCGTCGCTCTCCTTGACAAAGTAAACGAGGGTGGGTACGGCGGGCTCCTCCTCTTCGTTTTCGGTGAAATCCTCAACGGCAACGTAGACCCGCTCCTCGCCCAGAGCCACCATCTCCTCCACCGCCGCCAGCAGCAGGGCGCGATCCTCGGACACTCTTCCCTTCAGAACGTCTCCGTGGCTTCGCTGCTCCAGGCTGCAGCCGCAAAGGCTCAAGGCAAGGGCAAGCATGCAGAACAAAAATCGCTTCATACGCCCTCCCCGTGGGACAGTACGCCCGTTTCGTAAAGCAGGCGGCATTCCTCGCTCTTTTCTCCGTTTTCTTCCTGGATAATAAAGGGCGGACGGGTGCGCAGACCGGGCCTTGCTCCCTTGACTGCCCGCAATAAAAACAGCTCGGGCGGGGAGGAGGGCTTGGGGGTGACCATGACGAGGGTCTTGGGCTCCAGCCCCACGCTTTTCAGGGAGAAGATCATTTCTGCCAGCCGTTCCGTGCGGTATACCGCGTAAAATTCGCCCTTATCCTGCAGAAGAGAGGCGGCGGAAAGGCATATATCGTCCAGATTGCACAGCACCTCGTGGCGGGCGATGCGCTTCCTTTCGCTCTCGTTCTCCTTGCCGGAATCCCGCTTCATGTAGGGGGGATTGGTAAAAACGAAGTCCACGGTGCCGCCGATCAGCTCCTTTGCGTGCTTTAAATCGCCCTGAAGCACGGTAATGCGGTGGTCAAAGCCGTTTGCCTCCACGTTTTCGCGGGCGAGGGCGGCGTAATCTGCTTGGATCTCCAGCGCGGTAATATGAGAAAAGGATTTGTGCATGGCCAGGAGCAGGGGGATGATGCCCGTACCCGTGCCGAATTCCACGCCTACGTGTCCGCGGCGGGGGCGGATAAAGCCCGCCAGCAGGACCGCATCCGTCCCGAAGGAAAAGCCGTCGGGATATTGATAGAGAAAATGCTTCTCATTCAGCTGCTCTCTGACTTTTTGCATATCGGTCCTTTCTTTTCCCGCTTTTTCTTGCAATAAGGGGAAAAAGGTGGTAAAATGATGAGGATAGAAACAAAAGGAGTTTTCCATGGAAAAGATCTATACCATACCCGTCAACGAGGCTTTCGACGAAAAGGAGGGCTGTCCCTTCTGCAGGCTTCGTGCCATGCTGGAAAAAAACGAGGTGGAGCTGATCCTCGGCGCCTCCATGATGGAGCCGGATATTCGGATACAAACCAACGAAAAGGGCTTTTGCGACCGCCATTTCCGCCGGATGTTCGAGGCACAGAAGCGCCTGCCTTTGGCACTGATGCTGGAGAGCCATCTGGACGTGGTACGCAAGGAATGTGCCACTCCCAAGCTGACCCTGAAGGATAAGCTGACGAGCGTTGCGGAAAAGAACGCAGGCTTTGCCGAAGGCTGTTACGTGTGCGACCGCGTGGAGTTCCATTTGGGCAAAATGTTTGAGACCGCCTGCCTTCTGTGGGATCAGGACAGTGCCTTCCGCAAAAAGCTGGAGGAGCAGCAGTATTTCTGCATGCCCTGCTATACCCGCTTCCTCAAGACCGCAAAGCTTTTTATTCCCAAGAAAAAGCAGTCGGATCTTCTGGATGCCGCCCAAGGGGTGCAGATGAGATATCTGGACGATTTAAAGAGTGACGTATCTCATTTTTGTAAAAAATTCGATTATCGCTATCAAAAGGAGCCCTGGGGCAACGCCCGCGACGCCGTGGAGCGCAGCATCCGTTTTCTGTCCGGTGACGAGGCGATTCCCGTCTCCGCCAAGGCGGAAGGCGAGGAGTGAGGCGCTTTTTAAAATTTTAAGTTTTCCACAGCGATTTTCCCGCTTTCTTTTGAAAAAAGACGAAAAAAGCATTGAGGCATCGGGCTTTTTCACATTTTTCACAGAGTTTTCCACAGTTTTGTAAGGAAAACTCCGATCGGTTCTTTAAAATTTGAAGCTCATGGTGCTGGTGGCGAAGGCGTTGAGGCTTTCGTCCGCTGTGATGCCGTCCATGAAATTGTAATAGCCCTGAGCGCCGATCATAGCGCCGTTGTCTCCGCAGAGGGAGAGCGGTGGAAACACAGGCGTGATCCCGTACGATTTACAGACGCTTTCCACCTCGCGACGAATGTGTGAGTTGGCCGCTACGCCCCCTGCCAGAACCAGCGTTTTGTGGGGAAAGGTGCGGAAGGCATTTTCCAGACGGCTTCGGATGGCAAGGCACACCGCACGGGTAAAGCTTGCGGCCAGATCCTCGTGGGAGAAGCTCTCGCCCAGCTGCTTTTTGTTATGAACGAAATTCAGGGTGGCTGTTTTCAGCCCCGAGAAGGTAAAGTCAAAGGCATGATCGCGGATGGCCGCGGGAGGAAAGGGGATGGCCGTGGGGTCGCCCATGGAAGCAAGTCTGTCCATCTCCTTGCCGCCGGGATAGCCGATGCCCAAAACGCGGGAGGCCTTGTCGAAGGCTTCGCCTGCCGCATCGTCACGGGTAGCACCGATGAGGGCGAAATCCGTATAGTCCTTCACCTCTACCAGAGAGGTATGTCCTCCGCTGAGCACCAGTGCCAGAAAGGGAGGCTTTAAGTCGGGAGAGGTAAGATAGGAGGCGGCAATGTGTCCCTCGATGTGATTGACGGGGATCAGCGGCTTTTTCAGTGTGAAGGCCAGCGATTTGGCAAAATTGACACCCACCAGAAGGGCGCCGATGAGACCGGGACGGTTTGTAACGGCGACGGCATCCACCTCGGTGGCATCCAGTCCCGCCTCCTCCAGCGCTTTGCGGTATACGGGGATGATAGCCTCCGTATGGGCACGGCTGGCGATCTCGGGCACCACGCCGCCGAAGCGGGCGTGAATGTCGATCTGAGATAAAACGATATTGGATAGGATCCTGCGACCGTCCTCCACTACGGCGGCGGCGGTTTCATCGCAGGAGGATTCAAAGGCAAGAATTTTCATTGCATTTCCTCGTATTTTATTGTATATTGATAGAGTAGGGCATCCTCGGTGGGATCGCGGTAGTAGCTTTTCCGCTCTCCCAAAAGGAGAAAGCCCTCGGATTCATAAAGGCTCCGTGCGGCGGTATTACCCTTCCGCACCTCCAAAAACAGCGTTTTTGCTCCGCCCCTTTTCGCTTCCTCCTTAAAGGCGGTCAAAAGGGCCCGTCCGACTCCTTTTTTTCGAAAGGAGGGAAGGGTGGCGATGCGTAAAAGCTCTCCCTCCTCCAAAAGCAGGGAGGAGACGAGATAACCGCAGATCTTCCCCTCAAGCCGTGCCAGAAGCACCAGCCCGTGGGGCTCGGAAAGATAGGCTCGCAGGCTTTTTTCGCTCCAAGGATCGGAAAAGGAGGCCTGCTCCAGCGCCGCCAAAAGGGACTCGTCCCCGGTCGCGGCGCGCCGAATATCGGGCATAGTATCACCTCATGCCCCATTCTACCACAAAGAAATGAAAAAAACAATTCCCAAAAGGAGATCACCATGAAGAAAAAAATGCAAAAGAAGGACGTGGCCGTTTTAGCCGTCATTGCCGCCGCTGTCTTTTTGCTGGGCGGTGTCGCACTTTTTATCCTTCAGCGTTACAACGCCAAGGGACTTGCTTTAATGGCAGAGCTGGAGGGAAAATATGAATATAACGGCATCCTGTTGCAGTCGCAGGAGGATGGTACCGATTACGTATTCAATTCTCTGCCGCCTGAGCATTTTAAAAAGACGGAAAGGATCTTGCTGGACCTTACCGAATACGGTCTGAGCGGCAGCTTTGAGCATTATCAGGTGGAGGCCTATTACGCGAGAACGGACCTTTACCGCATTTCCGCCTCCTCTGCGGACGAAGGACTGTGGCCTGCCTGCCGCGGCGATGCCTTTGTGGTACGGGACGGGGAGGGAAGGCTTTTCCGCATCCATCCCGAGGAGAAGCTCTGTTATCCCGCTCTGTCCGATTCCATCGAGGGCGTGGACCCCTACGGAAAGGATATTCTGGCCTTTTCCGGTCTTGCTTCCTACGCTGTGGGCATGAACGGTACCGCGGTGACGGTGTATCATACCGATCCTATGGATTCCTCCCTGCGGGTAGTGGACGTCAAGACTGTGGAGCTTGCTGAGTACGGCACCGATCCGAAATTCGTTGCCTTCGTCAGCAATACTCATTGCTATTTTACTCTGCAGACGGAAGCCGGCGTGCGCTTCGTAGCGCTGGATTGCGCCTCCGGCGAGCTTGCTCCCTCCGCTCTGCCCGAGGGAGATTACGGCGAGATCAAGGATCGCCATTTCGCCCAAAAGAATTATGAGCCCGATGAGGACGGCTTTGTGACCGCCGCGTGGGTGGAGACTCTGCTCGGCACGGAAAAGAGCCTGCTTCTTCCGAAGGAATACCGCAAGGCTGCGCTCTACACCGTTTCCACCGAGGGGAACTACGCCGTGTTTGACGTAAAGACGGCCGACGGCGCCGATCTTCTGGTAATGAATGAGAAAAAGGCCTATCCCTTAAGTGCCGTGACCCCCGAGGGAGAGCGGATCGAGAAGGTGGATTTCCTTTGCGACAACGTGATCCTGGTTACTTTCCTCCGTCAGGACGGCTCTGCCGTCTCCCGTAGCTTTACGGTGTGCTTTTAATAATGAAAAAAACGTTTTTCTTTGATCTTGACGGAACCCTGACCGATCCTGCGGAGGGCATCACCCGTGCGGTGGCCCACGCTCTGTCCTGCTACGGCATTCACGTTCCCGAGCCCTTGAGCCTTGCGGGGCGCTTTGTGGGGCCTCCCTTGACAGAGGGATTTCAGCAGTATTACGGCTTCTCCGAGGAGGAGTCCTATCGCGCCATCGACCGCTTCCGCGAGTATTTTCGGGAGAAGGGGATTTTTGAAAATCGCCTGTACGAGGGAATCCCCGAGCTGCTGGAGAGCCTGAAGAGGCAGGGGCACGCCGTGGTGCTTGCCACCTCCAAGCCGGTGGAATTTGCCCATCGCATTTTAAAGCATTTCGATCTTTTCTCTTACTTTGATTTTGCAGGCGGCGCCACCATGGACGAGCGCAGTCGCGTTTCCAAGGAGCAGGTCCTCGCCTACGCTATGGAGGCAAGCGGCGCTGAGGCGTCGCGGTCTCTTATGATCGGTGATCGGGATCTGGATATTTTGGCAGGAAAGGCATTTTCTCTTTCCACGGTGGGTGTTCTGTACGGTTACGGCTCCCATGAGGAGCTGACGGCGGCGGGTGCGGATGTGCTTTGCGAGACCGTTGGGGCGTTAACGGAGGTGCTTCTTTCATGAAAAAGCTTTGCGTCACGCTGCTGTTTGCCCTTTTGCTTGCGGCACTGCTGGTCCTTCCCGTTCATGCGGACGAGGAGGTGCTTCCCTTGGAGATCTCCCCCTCCTCCCGACTGCTGACCGACGGCAGAGAGGGAGCGCCCGCGACCGTTTCCTCTCCTCTCGAGATCAAGAGCGAGGAGGGCATGTCCGCCCTGTACCTGATCTTTTACGATACTCCCGTGAACTTTACCCTATCCGACGGGGAAAAGACTGTTTCCGTGGAGGGAAAATACCTGCGCCGCTTCGTGGACGTGCGCACCCTCTTTGAAAAAAAGCTGACTCAGGTGACCGTCACCTTTGAGGGTAACGCCAGACTGATCGAGATCTACGCCTACGGCACCCGCGTTCCCGCAAGCGTTCAGCGCTGGGAGGAGCCGTGTGAAAAGGCGGATCTGTGCCTTATGACCACCCATGCCGATGACGAGCAGCTGTTCTTTGCGGGCGTTCTTCCTTACTATGCGGGGGAGAAGGGGTACGAGGTGCAGGTGGTATATTTCACCGACCATAAAAACGAGCCTGGCCGACGGCACGAGCTGCTTGCCGGTCTTTGGGAGGTGGGCGTGACCCATTACCCCGTGATCTCTGAATTTCCCGATCTTTACAGCACCTCCCTTGCGGCGGCGGAGAATCAATTGAACGTGCGGGGCTTTACCCACGGGGAGATCGTGGATTTCCAGGTGGAGATGCTGCGCCGCTTCAAGCCCAAGGTGGTGATCGGTCATGATCCCAACGGGGAATACGGTCACGGTCAGCACCGTCTGAACACCGCCACTCTGACGGAGGCACTCGATCTGACCTCCGATGAGAGCTACCATCCCGAAAGCGCCGAAAAATGGGGCACCTGGAACGTACCCAAGACCTATCTGCACCTTTACGGAGAGGGGCAGATCGAAATGAATTGGGATATCCCCCTTGAAAAATTCGGCGGTAAGACTGCCTTCCAAAAAACCCAGGACGGCTTTTCCCATCACGCCTCCCAGCATTATACCTGGTTCCGAACCTGGCTTTTGGGAAACCGAGGGCAGATCACCGAGGCGACGCAGATCACCACCCATTCCCCCTGTAAGTACGGGCTTTACCGCTCCACGGTGGGATCTGACGTGGAGAAGAACGACTTTTTTGAAAACGTAACCACCTGGGAAGAGGACCGTCTTGCTGAGGAGAAGAGACGGCAGGAGGCTTTGACGGCCTATATGCAGACCGTAGCGCAAAGGGAGGAGTCTCTCCGCGAGGAGGGCGTTTTCCGCTACCGTCAAAAGCAGGTGGAGAGGGACGCGCTTTTGCAGGCGGAGCAGGAGAGTCGCCGACGCCTTTTCATTGCCGCGGTGATCGTGGGCGGTGCCGCTGTTGTCGTCGGCATCGGTATGGGGCTGTACTTCCGCTTTCGCAAAAGAAATGCCCTGCTCCTGCCCGAGAACGAGCCTGACGACGTGGATAATTATCCCTTCGGCGAATAAGAATAAAATCAAAAAGCGCCCTGCACGGCAGGTCGCTTTTTTTGTGCGCCATTGACGAACGGAGAAAAATCGGGTATAATAGTGTAGTTAAAATGGTAAAAATCTGTTTGAACGAGGTATGATAATGGCACAGGAGAAAAAGACCAAGACCGCCGCCTATAACGATCAAAGCATCCAGAGTCTCAAGGGTGCGGATCGCGTGCGCAAGCGCCCGGGTGTTATTTTCGGCTCCGACGGATTGGATGGCTGTGCCCATTCCTTTTTCGAGATCCTTTCCAACTCCATCGACGAGGCCCGTGCAGGCTTCGGCGACCGCATTCTGGTGAGCGTTACCCGTGACGATATCATTACCGTGGAGGACTTCGGTCGCGGTATTCCCCTGGATTGGAACGAGAAGGAGGGTCGCTTCAATTGGGAGCTGATCTTCTGTGAGCTGTATGCCGGCGGTAAGTACGACAATGCGAAAGGCGGTGCCTATCAGTATTCCCTGGGTCTTAACGGCCTGGGTGCCTGTGCCACCCAGTACAGCTCCGAATTTATGGAGGTAGAGGTTTTTAACCGCTCGACCCATTACCGCATCGATTTTAAAAAGGGCGAGGTCGCGGGCGACCTGCAGAAGGAGCCCTATAACCGTCGTCGCACGGGTACGAAAATTACCTGGCGCCCCGACCTGGACGTATTTACCGAGATCCACATTCCCGAAAGCTATTTTGTAGACGTGATGCGCCGTCAGGCGGTGGTCAACGGCGGTCTGACCCTGAGCCTTCGCTATCAGAAGGAGGACGGCGCCTGGAACGAGTATTCCTTCCTCTACAAGGAGGGCATTCTGGACTACGTGCGCGAGCTTGCGGAGATCACCCCCGAAAACGAGGTCAACGAGACTGAGGGCAAGGTTGGCACGCTGACCGTTCCCGTGTTCTGGGAGGGCGAGAAGCGAGGCAAGGACCGCGAGGACAAGACCGAGTACGACGTGCGTATGGAGGTGTCCTTCGCCTTCTCCGCCAAGACTCAGCGTTTGGAATATTATCACAACTCCAGCTGGCTGGAGCACGGCGGAAGCCCCGAAAAGGCTGTGAAGAGCAGCTTTCTCCGTGCCATTGACGGCTATTTGAAGAACGGTGGAAAATACAATAAAAACGAGCAGAAGATCAGCTTTCAGGACGTGGAGGACTGCCTGATCCTGGTGACCAACTGCTTCTCCAATATCGCTTCCTTCTCCGATCAGACCAAAAAGGAGGTCACCAACAAGTTCATCGCCGAGGCCATGACGGAGTTTTTCGATGAAAAGCTGGAGATCTACTTTACGGAAAATCCCGGGGATGCCGACCGTATCGCCACGCAGGTGCTCATCAACAAGCGCAGTCGCGAAAGTGCCGAAAGCGCCCGCGTGAACATCAAAAAGAAGCTGGCGGGCACGGTGGACGTGACCAACCGCATTGAAAAATTTGCCAACTGCCGCTCCAAGGATAAGGAGCTGCGCGAGCTCTACATCGTAGAGGGTGATTCCGCTTTGGGCAGCTGCAAGCTGGGCAGAGACGCGGAATTTCAGGCCATCATCCCCGTGCGCGGTAAGACGCTGAACTGCCTTAAATGCGGCTACGACCGCATTTTCAAAAGCGAGATCATCGTGGACCTTCTGCGCATCATCGGATGCGGCGTGGAGATCGGCAAGGGACATAAGGATCTGGCGCAGTTCAATTACGATAACCTGAAGTGGAATAAGATCATCATCTGTACCGATGCGGACGAGGACGGCTATCAGATCCGCACTCTGATCCTGACCATGTTCTACCGACTTTTACCTACCCTCATTGAAAAGGGCAGGGTCTATATTGCCGAATCCCCCCTCTTCGAGATCGTTTGCAAGGACGAAAGCTATTTTGCCTACGACGAGAAGGAAAAGCAGGAGATCATCGAGAAGCTCGGCAATCAGAAATACGTGGTGCACCGTTCCAAGGGCCTGGGTGAAAACGAGCCCGAAATGATGCGCAAGACCACCATGAACCCCGCTACCCGCCGTCTCATCCGCATCATGCCCGAGGATGAGGCCGCCACCCGAGAAATGTTCGAGATCCTTCTGGGTGACGATCTGGAGGGCAGAAAGCGCTATATCTCCGAAAACGGCCACCTTTACGTGGATCTGGCGGATGCGTACTGATGGATCGCTACCGCAGTGTAAGGAAAACGGCGGAAAGCCGTTTTACCGAGAAGAAAAGTGAATTTATTTCCGTGGCCTTCCCCTGCGACAGCTGGGAGGAGGTCAAGGAGGCCGTGGAGGCCCTTCGCAAAAAGCACCCCGATGCCCGCCACCACGTGTCCGCCTTCATCAACCGCGAGGGCAACGTCCAGCGCTTTGATGACGACGGCGAGCCCAAGGGCACGGGAGGCATTCCCATGCTGGAGGTGCTGAAAAAGGAGGAGCTGGGCGGTGTCGGCGTCATCGTGACCCGCTATTTCGGCGGCATTCTCTTGGGAGCGGGCGGCCTTGCCCGTGCCTACGCCCGCGGTGCCCGCGATGCGGTGGCCGCCGCCGAGGTCTGCACCTGGGTGCGGGTGGCAAAGGGGCGTATCTCCGTGCCGTATCCCTTGTTTCCCAAGGTGGAATTTGAGCTGAACTCGGGCGATTTCCGCGTAACGGGCAAGGAATTCGGTGAAGAGGTGGTGCTGGAGCTGATCCTGGATCCCTCGGAGCAGAGCCGCCTTGCCATCCTCCTTTCCGAACTGAGCGGCGGAAAAATCGACATTGAGATCGTAGGTGATACCTTTGCAGAAGATCGATAAGGAATGGGGTCCCTACCGCATGACCCTCTATCCCGAGGCCACGCGACAGGCCTATGAAACCCTTCCCGCGGCGGGTGAGGACGACGTGCTTCATCGCATGCTTCGCCACCATCTGCCCCGCGTTGCCCCCTCCGCCCTGCGCCTTTTGGAGGATATGGGGCTGGATCTTCAAAAGCTCCCCGAGGCGCGCCCCCTGTCCGAGCCCGATGAAAACGGAGAGCTCCTTTTCCTTTGCTCCGCCCGCCTTTGCGGAACCCTTCATGCAGGCGGCGATATCACGCCCCGTCAAAGCGTGGAGGAGGAGGGAGTCAGCATGATCTTCGTTGGCACCTCCGACGATTTCCGTACACCCCCTCTGCCCGATGCCGAAGAGACCTTGGAGATCCGCTTCGTCCTCTCCTTCCTCTTCGACCCCACCTTTTTCGATACCTTAGCGTAAGCAAAAAGCACCGCCTCGGGGTGCTTTTTTCAGTGATGTACGGGCCAAGTGATGCATTTCCCCTTGCGGGAAAACGTTGAGGTAGCCTTTTGGCAACGCCAAAAGCCAATATAACAAAAGCACGATTGCTTTCAACAGCCATCGTGCTTTTTATTCGTAGGGGAGAGGGTGCTTCGTCAGTCCCAAAAGATAATCGGTGGAGGTGCCGTAAAGCTTGGCAAGGCGGATCAAAACGTCGGTGGGCAGATCCCGCAGACCGCGCTCGTAGCGATTATATTGGGATTGCTTCATCCCAAGATGATCCGCTACCGCCTGCTGGGTCAAGTCGTGATCCTCCCGAAGATCCCGCAGCCTTGGGTAGTAGTTGTTCACCCGTTTTCCCTCCTCTATTTATAACCGTTCGGTATTGACATTCTATCATGTCGGTGCTATGATAAAATAGTATTATAGCCGTTTGGTTATAAAATTATAAAGGAGATAATGCTATGAAAAAATGGATTCCATGGATCGCATCGCTGATTCTTATCGTTCCCCTTTTTCTCATCGGCGTGCTTTCCACCCCCGCCTCCGCGGCTACCAGCGGAACCACGGGCGATTGCACTTGGACCTTGGATGGGACCGTTCTCACCATCAGTGGCAACGGTGCTATGGGGAACAACGACAGAGACATCGTTGATGGTAGTTTTGTTACCACAGCCCCTTGGGGGTACTCCATTACAGAAGTAGTCATTGAAGATGGTGTTACCTCTTTGGGGATGTGGGCTTTCGACGGCTGTAACAAACTCGTGTCTGTTACTCTTGGGAATAGCGTCACCGACCTTGGCTGTGGCTCCTTCGGTGGTTGTAGCAGTCTCACTTCTATCACCCTTCCCGATGGCGTTACCTCCATTCCTTATGGAACCTTTGATGGCTGCACAAGTCTTGCATCTATTACCATTCCCGACAGTGTAACTTGTATTGATTCCATGGCCTTTGATGGCTGCACAAGTCTTGCATCTATTACCATTCCCGACAGTGTAACTTGTATTGATTCCATGGCCTTTGAAGGTTGCAAAAACCTTGCCTATATTGTCCTCCCTGATAGTGTAACTTTGATTTACGAGTATGCCTTCTCTTCCTGTGCGAATTTGAAAGACGTGTGGTACGAAGGAAGCGACCGTAGCGGTATTACTATTGTTTCAGATAATACTACTCTGATCGAAGCCACTTGGCATTATAATTCCTGTATGAAAAATGCGGAGACCTACGAGCACATCTACGACAATGCTTGTGACACCACTTGCAACGAATGCGACGAAACTCGTACAGCGCCTCATGTATATGACAACGCTTGCGATGCCGATTGCAACGAGTGTGGCAACGTTCGCGAAATTACCCACGACTACAGTGCTCAGGACAAGAATTCTACCGAGCATTGGATGAAGTGTTCTGTCTGTGGCGTTGTAGATGAATCCTCTCGCGAAGCCCACGGTTATGAAAACGACTGCGACGCTACTTGTGATGCTTGCGGCAACGTTCGTATTGTTCCCGACCATGTCTATGACAACGCTTGCGATACCACTTGCAATGAATGTGGCAACGTTCGTACGGTTTCGGGTCATGTCTATGATAACGACTGCGACGCTGATTGCAACGAGTGCGACTTTGTTCGCGTGGCACCCCATAATGCTTACGACAACGCTTGTGACCCCACTTGTAACGAATGCGGAGTCATTCGCGACGTTCCCGATCATGTCTATGACGGTGAAACAGATGGCCTGTGCAACGAATGCGGCTACAAGAGAGAGCTTTCTGTTCTCGCTTTCTACGGTGCAAACCTTACCTTGGAAAATGATCTGACGGTGAATTTTGCCGTACAAAAGAGTCTCATTGATAACTACGGCTTTACTGATTTTCGCGTAATTTTCAAACTCGGTAATCGTACTGTGACGGTGTCGGAATACCATGAGGATCAGGGATATTACGTTTTTGCCTTTAAGAATCTGGCGCCTCAGATGCTGGGGGATGAGATCGCCGCAACCCTCCACGCTACCATCGACGGAACAGAGTTCAACGGCAATACCGTTCATTACACCGTCACCAAATACTGCAAGCAGGTGCTTGCCGATGCCAATGCGTCGCAGGAGCTGAAGATCCTCATTGCGGATCTGATGCAGTATGCCGCGGCGGCACAGAGATATACCAATTACAGAACCGACAGCCTCGTGACGGATCTTATGACCGCAGAGGAGAAGAAGCTTATTACCGCCTTTGCCCCCGAAGCGACAAGCGTTTCCAACGCCAAGTACAAGGAGATCGCTTCTCCCTCCGTTCAGTGGACGGGTGCAAGCCTTAACCTTTATGAATCCGTTTCCATTCAGCTGCAGTTTACCGCTTCCGATATTACGGGACTGACCGCCGAGGTAAGAGATACCAGAGGCAGATACCTTGCTACCCTCACCGAAGAGGAAATGACAAAGTCCGGCTCTACCTACACTTTGTTCTACAAGGGACTCAACGCAGGAGAAATGACGAAGGCTGTTCTCATCACCTTCTATGATGCAGAGGGCAATGCCGTTTCCAACACCCTGCGCTACAGCGTAGAATCCTACGTTGCCATCGTTCATCAGTACGGCGGCGATGCAAAGCTCGTTGCCCTGCTGGATGCTATGCTCAACTATGGTAATGCAGCATTAGACTATTATACAGAACAAAACGCGCCAACAAAGAAGATAGAAAAATATAAGCCATATGTGCTAATTACCGAAAATATGAATTCAAGTTTTAAAGCTGCGGCGATTCAATTTGGAACTTCCGAATCAGAAGATATGGTTGAGTTTGTGTTTGGAACGTTTAGTAGCGGTGAGGACGGAGAATTGCCTTTTGTGTATGAAGGAAATACGTATTCTATGAAGAAAGGTAATGGATGGTATTACAATTATCAATATGTTGATTCTGGGGTATTGGTGTTTTGGGAAAATGAAGGTGAAAATATAGTTGAAATGTGGTTTGAAATTAAATCAGATGGCAATTTGTTGCTTACTGAGGTGAGTGGAGAGCCAGAGTATTATGTGAATCCGAATACGGAATTTGTTTTGTATTAATTTCAGAAAGAGAGGAAAACATGAAAAAGACCTACGAAGCACCCGAAGCCCAGATCGTGACCTTTGAAACGGAAACCGTTCTTGCCCAAAGCGGCATCAACACCCCCGTTTATCCCCTGTAAAGAAAAAAGCACCCCTCGGGGTGCTTTTTTGTGCAAAAAAGCCTTTCCGTTCATGGACGGGAAGGCTTCTTGCTTTTATTGGAAAATGAAACGTGTTGGGGAGGGCGAAGGGAGAGGGATTATTCCTCCTCGGCGGGGATGCTTTTGATCACGGGATGGCCGTTGCGGTCCAGTAAGGGGGTCAGGCCTCCGCCGTAGCCGGAGGAGCGGTAAAGGTATTGCACGCCCGTTTCCCGATCCAGAAGGATCTGGACGGCGCCCATGCCTTGGGAATAGATCTGCTCGAAGCGCTTGCTTTTTGCCATGGTATCTCCTTTCAGTGCTTGGGTCTGTGGGCCTTTTTCTTGTGGAAAAAGGCGGTGATCTTCAGGGCGGGAATGGAAATGGCGATGACGGCCAGAAGGAGAATGATCAGGGTGACGAAGGTTTTGTCTCCGGAGAAAATGCCGCTGACGGCCTCCGCCGCGGATTTGGCGCCCTTTTCAATGGCGGAGCGGGTCACGATGGGCGTGCCGTCGTGCAGGAAGACTGCATGGCACAGCAGGGAGCCCTCGGCGCCCTCCTCCTCGGGCAGAAGCAGGACCTCACCCACCTTGGCACCGTCGGAGACGGCGGGGGCAAGCACCGCTTCGGGCAGGGTAAAGGTATATTCGGGGGTATATTCTTTTCTGGCAAGCATCTTTACGTCCTTCTCCGCCACGACGGAGACGGTCTGCTCGGAATCGGTAATGGGCAGAGTGGCCAGCACCTGGCCTTTTTGCAGTACGGTCTTTATTTCAAAGTTTTCGTAGGCGTAGGAGAGAAGGGTATGGGTCTCGATCCAGGCCATATTGCCGGTGTAGTTCTTACTGCTGTCCGTATTGGCACCCAGAAAAACGGAAACGTAGGTCACGCCGTCCTTTTCGGCAAGGGTGGCAAGGCATCGGCCCGCCTGATCCGTAAAGCCCGATTTTCCGCCCACGTAGCAGTCCAGATACCAATCACTGCGTTCGTAGTAGATATCCACGGTGTAGCGCAGGGGACGGGCGGCGTGGCGGCTCGTGGCGGGAATGGTATAGGAGCGGGTGGAAATGATCTCTCGGAAGGTCTCGTTTTGAGAGGCACAGAGGAGAATTTTTGCCATATCCCGCGGAGAGGAATGATGCTCGGGATGATGGAGACCGTGGGCATTTTCAAAATGGGTGTGCTCCAGCCCCAGTGCCGCGGCCTTATCGTTCATCATTTTGATGAACACCTCGATCTGGCCGCCACCAAAGTGATAGGCCAGAAGATCTGCCACGTCGCAGAAGGAATTCATCATCAAGCCGAGAAGCAGGTCGTAAACGGTAAATTCCTCCCCCTTCACCAGCTGGGTGTTGACGCCGCCGTCCTCAATGATGTATTGGAACATGCCCGTATCGGGCACGGTCACGACGGTGTTTTTTGGATCGGGACAGCTTTCCAGTACTACCAGCGCCGTCATGATCTTGGTGGTGGAGGCGGGGAACATCTCAATATCTGCGTTCTTTTCGTAAAGGAAGGAATCGGTCTCGGGATTGTAAATGCAAATGCCCGCCGTATCCATAGTCAGGTCGTAAATGGGATCGCCTGCGGCGGAAACGGGCGTTATCCACAGAGCGGAGAGAAGGAGAAGGGCAAGACAGAGAGAAAAAAGCTTTTTCATGGTTGCATCTCCTTTCACATTTCTCGGTCCAGCATAAAGAGGCGCCAGGCCTCCAGCAGATCGCGGTAGGGGGAGGGGGGGATCTTTTCCAGACAAAGGCGAGCCTTTTCCAGATATTCCCGCGCCTTTTTTTCGGTGTAGGTCTTACCGCCGAGGGCGAGGATCAGGTCTCTTGCCCGAAGCAGCTCCTCCTCGGTGCCGCCTCCGCCCACCACGCGGGAAAGGAAGGTCTTTTCCTCGACATTTGCCTGCTCGTAGGCGTGCAGGAGCAGGAGCGTTCCCTTGCCCTCTCTCAGGTCTGACAGCAAGGGCTTACCCAGCTTTGCTTCGTCGGCCACCAGCCCCAGAATATCGTCCTGAAGCTGGAAGGCAATGCCGCAGGCCTCCGCAAAGTCCCGCAGGGCCAGCTCCTTTTCGCCCGGCTCCGCTTTGCCGCTTCCGATGAGGGCACCGCTGAGGGCACTGATGCCGAAGAGAGCACCGGTCTTGCCCGCCATCATGCCGAGGATCTCCTCCTCGCAGAGCGCGGTAAAGCCGCCCTTTCCGTAAAGGAAGCCCCATTTGGTATCTACCGTCTCGCCGCTGATGAGGCGCAGACCGTAATCGCCCTCCAGAAGAGAGAGGATGCGCAGGGTCACGGCAGGGGGAACGGAGCCCCCTTCAGACAGAAGGGAAAGGTAATAGACGGCGGCACTGTGCAGCGCATCTCCCGCCAGTATGGCCACGTCTTCGCCGTATTCGGCGGCTCGCTCGGGGGAGAGGGAGGCGGCGAAGGCCTCTGCCGTCATGGCGTGCACGGCTTTTTTGCCGCGGCGGGTATCGTCGTGATCGATGATGTCGTCGTGCACCAGCGTCCAATTGTGATACAGCTCCAGCGCCAGCGCGCAGGGAACGGCGGCCTCCTCGGCCGCTTTACCGCCCAGGGCACCCGCCGCCAGACGGCAGATGGCGGGGCGCAGACGCTTACCGCCGCGCTTGAAATAGACGAAGGTACCCTCCTGTAGCTCCGCAGGGGTCAGAGGGAGCGCGGGGCGTTCTGCAAAATAGGCCTCGATGGCCCTGCCGCTTTCTTTTAAGTAGGAAAGGAGAGCGCCGTTCATCGGTTCACCAAAAAGTCGATGAAATCCAGCACCATCTTCTTCTGACCCATGGAAAGAGACTGGAATTTATCGGAAAAGAGCTCGCCCGAACGGGTGGCGGCAGAGCTTTTTGCCTTTTCGTCGTCGGGCTGACCCTCGCCGGAGCAAAACTTGAGATCCTCCACGGTAATGCCGCCTGCGGCATTGCTTGCGATCTTGGTCATGAGCTTCAAGCGGGGGGAGTTCTTCTGTTGCTGTAGGGCCAGCTTTCGCATCTGAATGTAGCTGATGTCACAATCCGCGGCAAACTGGCGCCAGGAGCGGTCGCCCTTGGCTTTTTCCAGCAGAACGGAAAAGATCCTTTGATTGAATGCCATAAAAATCTTCCTCTGTTTTAAACTTTTCTCCATTATAGCAAGAAAGGACCCCCGATAGCAAGGAAAATTGATAAAGTTTTATGAATAAAATAAAAATTTATTTTATAATGTTAAATTATAAAGAGAGGAAAAAGGGGGAACATGACAATATTAAAATATATATAATAATCATAAAATGCAAGATAAAACATGGGTTTTGAGCGCCTTTCGTTTATATTTCTTTTTATTTTTGTGCAAAGTGTATAAATTGCTTTTTGGTTTTTTGGGAAATAAAACCCTTTACTTTTACCCCCGATATTTGTTATCATTACCTTGTTGTAAAACGCGGATCGTCCCGCGCGAATGTTTTAGGAGGAAAAAATGGCAAGTGTATCTTTAAAGCACATTTTTAAGAAGTATCCCGGCGGCGTTACTGCAGTAACCGACTTCTGCCTGGAGATCAAGGATAAGGAATTCATCATTCTGGTCGGTCCTTCCGGTTGCGGTAAGTCCACCACCCTGCGTATGGTCGCAGGTCTTGAAGAGATCACCGAGGGTGAGCTGTTCATCGGCGACAGACTGGTCAACGACGTTGCCCCCAAGGACAGAGACATCGCCATGGTGTTCCAGAACTACGCTCTGTACCCCCACATGTCCGTGTTTGAGAACATGGCATTCGGTCTGAAGCTGAGAAAGGTTCCCAAGGAAGAGATCAAGCGTCGCGTGGAGGAGGCTGCCCGCATTCTGGACATCGCTCACCTGCTCGACCGTAAGCCCAAGGCCCTTTCCGGTGGTCAGAGACAGCGTGTTGCTCTGGGTCGTGCCATCGTGCGTGAGCCTAAGGTATTCCTTCTGGACGAGCCTCTTTCC
>JAFQMA010000052.1 GCA_017414535.1 Clostridia bacterium
CGTCCTTATCTCCCGACGAAGTCGGATTTCATCACGAAGTGATTTCATCCCACGAAAGCGGGATTTATCCCGTCCGATAGGACGGATTTAGTTGAAAAGAACCCACACTTGTCGTAGACAAATGTGGGTTCTTTTCTGGTGGAGCATAGGGGACTTGAACCCCTGACCCCCACACTGCCAGTGTGGTGCGCTCCCAACTGCGCTAATGCCCCGTGAACAAGCCGTATTGTACCATAGATTTTTTGAAAAAGCAACCTTTTTTTGAAAAAAACTTATAAAAAAGCAGCTTTTCGCAAAAAACGGAGCGCTGTCGGCAGCAAAGAGGAAGTTGTTTGCGGGCGCTGTTGCGTCAAAACTGACGAAGGACTTATATAATATAAATAAAAAGGAAGAAAAGCTTCCTTTTTTTGCCTTTATTATGGCCTTATTGTTAATAATTTGTTTTTTGTTACAAAAAAGTTCCCGTGTGCAAAATGCATAGTTGACTTTTGAAAAATCTTTTGTTAGAATATTAATCAATGATATAATGTTCATGTTATGGCTTTTCAATGCAGATCCCTCCCCCATTTTCCCCACATCTTTTTTATAGCCTCTACGCAAACGAGCACCGTTTGCCTTATTTTTCCGGGAAATGTAGCAAATACTTACAAAGTTCAAAAAGGAGACCGAAAATGAAACAGGATGAGACCCGTCGCAATCTCATCGACGGCACGATCCATGTCATTGCGAGAGACGGACTTGACAAGGCTACTACAAAAATGATCGGGAAAGAAACCGGCATCAACGAGGCTTACATTTACCGTTGCTTCAAGAGCAAGGAGGACATGTTTTCCCAGGCCTTTGCCTCGCTCGATGAGGAGCTGGTTATAAAAACGCTGCAGCACGTAACCGTCATGGAGCTGACGGAGCTGGATTTCGTTCACCGCTGTCGCCTGTTCTTCAATGCGATCTGGCGCTTCCTGCTGGGCAACAAGGATAAGTGCCTGGCCTTTATCCGCTATTACTACTCCCCCTATTTCCAGCAATATTCCGCCGAAAGCCACACCGTTCGCTACAAGCCTCTGGTGGAGCGCGCCAAGCTCCTTTTCCGTGAGGAAGCCAACACGTGGATGATCTTAAACCATATTTTTGACGTCATGCTGAGTTTTGGTGTCAAGGTCTATAACGGTGCCGTACCGGATGACGACGATACGGAGGAACACGTATTTCGTCTGATCTATGCCTCGGTACAGCAATATTTCAAGCAGAAGGAGCGTGAGGCCCAATGAAAAAAGCATTAAGCATTATAAAAACAACGCTGGTTTGGCTGGTGGTGCTGCTGGCAGTATCCATGATGATCTTCACCGTTATTTCCGTTACCACCTTCAACCGAAACGACAGGGACCTGTTCGGCTACAAAATGTACATCGTCAATACCGACTCCATGAAGGACACCTTCGCCGCAGGCTCCTTGATCCTTGTCAAGGAGATCGACCCCGCCACCCTGCAGGAGGGCGACATCATTACCTTCATGTCTCAGGATACCGACAGCTTCGGTGAGACCATCACCCATAAGATCCGCAAGCTGACCACCGATGCCGAGGGCAAGCCCGGCTTTATCACCTACGGTACTACTACCGACGTGGATGACGAGACCATCGTTACCTACCCCTACGTACTGGGTAAGTACCAGTCTCATATTTCCGGTCTCGGCACCTTCTTCAACTTCCTGAAGACTACCCCCGGCTATTTTCTCTGTATTTTCACCCCCTTCATGCTTATCATCCTCTACGAGGGCATCAAGTTCTTCAACCTGTTCCGCCGCTACAAAAAGGAGCAGATGGAGGAAATGCAGGCAGAAAAGGATAAGATCGAGCAGGAAAAGGCAGAAAATGCCAAGATGCTGGAGGAGCTGAAGGCACTGAAGGCTCAGTTGGAGGGTCAGCAGACTGCGGCAAAGCCCGCCGAGCCCGCTCCCGCTCCCGTTGAGGCTGAGGCTCCCGTCGAAGAGGCTCCCGCAGAGGAAGCTCCTGCCGAGGAAGCTAAGGAAGAGGCCCCTGCCGAAGCGGCCCCCGCTGTCGAGGAGGTAAAGGAAGAAGCTCCTGCCGAGGAAGACGGCACAAAAGAAGAATAAATATAAGAAGCAGCTCCGCCGACCTATCCCCCACGGGATAGGCGGCAAGCAGAGTGCATAGCTAAAAAACGGATATGCCTTCTGCTTGCCGAGGCTTCGGCAAGCACCTCACGCGTTAGGCCGACGGTCAGCGTGAGAAGACAAATGCGTTTTCCTCTCCCAACGTCGGCACTATAATAAAGGAGGACACAAGAAATGACGAAGCAAAAAACCACCAAGCGCGCCCTGCTGTTGAGCGCCTTGTCCTTGCTGCTGTGTGTTTCCATGCTCATCGGAAGCACCTTCGCTTGGTTTACCGACAGCGTTACCACCGGAAGCGCCGTGATCCAAGCCGGTACCCTCGATATCGTTCTGGAATATTGGAACGGTACGCAGTGGGAGGATGCCGAGGGCAAGGTCCTCGAATTCCAAAAGGCGGATACCACCGCCGGCACCGAGGTTCTGTGGGAGCCCGGTTGCACCTATAAGCTTCCCAAGATCCGCGTGCGCAACGTGGGCAATCTGGCCGCCTACTGCATCATTAAGCTGGACGGCGTCAAAGGCGACGAAAAGCTGATGGAGGCCATCGATCTGACCACCACCATCACCAATATGCCCGCTTCGCTTCTGACCGGCTCTCAGGGCTCCACCTACTCTCAATTTAACAACGCCACCCTCAACCCCATCTACGGAACTCCCGACGGCACCATCGTCTTTGATCACACCGTTATGGGTAAAGGCATTGTCAGCCCCAACTCCGGTCATACCGATACCTCTCCCGAATTTACCATCGCAGGTCACATGAAGGAGGAGGCAGGCAACGAGTATCAGGGTCTGGCCATTCACGGCGTTTCCATCACCGTGCTTGCTACACAGTCCGTCTTTGAGTACGACAGCCTTGGCAGAGAATACGATGCCAACGCTACCCTGCCCGAGGACGATCCCTTGGCTCTGGTGACCACCCTCAACGACAAGTCCGTCATTAAAAATCCCGCGGACGTTACCGTTCTCGGTGAAAACAAGACCGTCAACACCAACGGCCCCCTGGGCTGGGGCATCAAGCTGGGCGATTCCATTTCCCTGGATACCGCTTATCAGTTCGAGCCCTCGCTGAGCAAGGCTGATGCCGAGGCCTCCCAGTATGCCGATTGGCACGCCGACTTCGTGGTCCACGCCAACAAGAACGTACCTGCCTACGCGCTGGCTCTGGCAGGCTACTACGATGCATGGTGCCAGTATAACAACGACGCCTGGGTGGCCATCGCCTCCGATGCAGAGATCGCCGCAGGCACCGAGATCCGTCTGGTTGCAAGTCTCGGCGGCATTACCGTTTCCTATACCGAGCTGTCTGAATACGGCAACGACGGCGTAGGCTTCCTCTGCGGTGCCGTAGAGACCACGGATGCCATGCTTGCCGATTACGGCGTCACCACTCCCGGTCTGGAGGAGGGCACCGTTCTCACCGTAGAGCTCCGTCTCTACGAGGCTACCTCCGCCAACCTCAACTCCGAAACCGGCAACTACATCGTGGTCGGTCAGTACGATTACAAATTCTGATTCTCCGTCCGTCCCAAGCCCCGAGGGGCTTGGGCGGCAATCAAAGGGCACACCGCTTTTTCCTTCCCTCTTTTTTGAGTGTTGTGCTTTTTGATTGCCGGAGGTCGGCAATGCCCCTTCTCCCGCGTTAGGTCGACGGTCAGCGTGAGAAGACAAATGCGTTTTTCTCTCCCAACGTCGGCACTATAATAAAGGAGAACACAAGAAATGACGAAGCAAAAAACCACAAAGCGCGCCCTGCTGTTGAGCGCCTTGTCCTTGCTGCTGTGTGTTTCCATGCTCATCGGAAGCACCTTCGCTTGGTTTACCGACAGCGTTTCCACCGGCAATACCGTGATCCAGTCCGGCACCCTCGATATCGTTCTGGAATATTCAGAGGATGACGGTGCTACCTGGAAGGATGCCGAAGGCAAGACCCTGAATTTCCTTGCCGCTGACGGCCGTGACGAGATCCTGTGGGAGCCCGGCTGCACCTATGAGCTTCCCTTGCTGCGCGTACGCAACAACGGCAATCTCGCTCTTAAGTACAAGATCGTAATTAACGGCATTGACGGCGACGCCAAGCTGCTGGAGGCCATTGACTTTACCGCCAACGGCACCGCAGTCAACGTTTTTACCGGCCATCTGGATACCACCAACGCCGTTTCTGAGACCGTTCTTCTGGTCGGTCACATGAAGGAAGAAGCAGGCAACGAGTATCAGGGACTGGAGGCTGACGGTATCTCCGTTACCGTATTTGCCACCCAGCAAACCTACGAATCTGACAGTGAAGACAACCTGTACGACGAGGATGCTGAGTTCCCCGTGGTCGCAAGCGGAACCAAGACCCCGACTCAGCCCCTGACGCTGGCATCTCCTCTGGATGACGGCTACGCCGTAGAGGTCACGGTGCCTGCAGCCGCCGTAGACGGCAGTTACGCACTGGTCATTCCTCCCGAAAGCATTCAGGCAGCCGCCGATGCGATCACATTCAGCATGCACCTGGAGCTGAACGGCAAGAAGGTCGAGCCACCCCCCGGTGTTGAGTACGTTGGCTCCATCTCTCTTCCCCACCCCTTCGTAACGGTTTCCGCCGTTTATCACAACGGTGAAAAGATCGCCTTTGACCACAGCGTAGGCGAATCCGTAGTCACCTTCCGCGTTTCCGATTTCAGCCCCTTCGCAGTGGAATTTGTGGATCACACGGATCCCTCCTTCCCCGTATCCTTCGCGGAGGAAAACGGTGAATACCGCATCTTCAAGGGCGTTTTCGTGGATTTTGATCCCGCACAGCTCGATCCCACGCTGGATGATGCAGACTCCCAATACATTGCCGTTGAGTACGCTCAGGGCGGCGCGATGCGCTACATGATTTGCGAGCGCGCATCCACCATCATCGTCGGTGACGCAGACGACGAAGGCGGCACCTATTACACCGAGAATAAGAACTACACCGTTAAGCTGATCAACGATAACACCCTGCACACCTCTGCGGTAGAGCCCTTAAACGCCATGGAGGGCGGCACCCTGCTGATCTTCCCCGGTACCTACGAGGAGCAGAGAAGACTTGAGCCCACCTCAAGCATGACCATCATCGGCCTTGGCGACAAGGAAGATATCAAGCTGATCAAAACGACTACCACCAGCACCTCCAGCAGCCATCAGCATCTGATCAACTGCAACGGCAACGCAAACCGTGCCGATTATATCCGGGTGACCATTCGCAACCTCTCTCTTGATTCCTCCGTCGGCAACGGTAGCGGCTTCATTAAAAAGGATAACGGCGCCGTTCAGGTGATCCGCAAGGCTCAGGTGAAGTGCTATGACCTCGTGATCCGCGATTCCGGCTTTCCCTTCTACGTAAACGCCACCAATGCCGCCTATGACGGCGCGCTCTATTCGGCCTATATGTACGTGGAAAACACCGTGGTATCCGGCAACAGCATTCTGACCTATTCGGGCAACAAAACCGAGAGTGCGGCAAATCTTGCCTACTTTACCCATTACGGCTTGACCTATGCCAACGGCAGCAAGGAATATACCGACAACAAGGTCCTCAGCGGCAGAGACGGTATTTGCTACGTGGCAAACGAAAAAATGGCAGCCGAGGATTGGCTCTGGGATTGATCCCGTTCAAGGCTTAAAGGACCGTCCTAACTCCCCTTACGGGAGTTAGGCGGCAATCAAAGGGCACACCGCTTTTTCCTTCCCTCTTTTTTGAGTGTTGTGCTTTTTGATTGCCGTTAGGCAACGAAGGAGAAATGTATATGAATCATACGTTTAAAAAAATATGGAATATCGTTTCCACTGCCCTCGTGGTGCTGGTGGTGCTTTGCGCCGTCTTTTTGATGGGCTCAAGGCTTGTCGGCTACGAGTGCTACAACGTCATTTCCCCCTCCATGGAGCCCGAATACGGCGTAGGTGATCTGATCTACGTAAAGCGCGTCACTCCCGATACCGTAAAGGAGGGCGACGTCATCACCTTCGTCATGGATCAGAATCGGACGGTGGGTACCCACCGCGTGGTGCGTGTGGATACCGAAAATCAATGCTTTTATACCAAGGGCGATGCCAACCAGCTGGAGGACAAGGCACCCGTGCTTTTCAAAAATCTCCTGGGTGTCCCCCAATTCAGCATCCCCGCTCTGGGCTACGTTTCCGATTTTATTCAGAACCCGCCCGGCTCCTTTATCACCATCGGCATCGGCGTGCTTTTGATCCTTGCCGTTTTCTTGCCCGATCTGCTGGGTAAGAAAAAAAGCGCGGAGGATCCCGCTCTCGCAGCCGCCCAGACCGAGATCTCCGCGGCCAACGAAGAAAACGAGCGGCTGAAGGCTGAGCTGGCGCAGCTTCGCTCTGCCATGGCAGGAGCCGAAAAGCCCGCAGAGGAGCAAAATACCGCCGAGGCAGAGGCCACGGCGGCCCCCCCCGCCCCCGAGGCGAAGGAGGATTGACCACGTTTTCCGATTCGCGCCTGTGCCCCGTGCATATTCCGCGAATTAGAAATATAATTTGAAAGAAAGGAGGAAAATTGCTGTGAAGGTCTTAAAAGCGAAAACACTGACAAAAACTCAATCACATAATACGAAAGGAAAAAATACGATGAAACTGACCAAGAAGAAGGTACTGGTTCTGTCTCTGGCCGTTTGTCTCATCGCCGTTGCCTCTCTGGGCACGCTGGCATGGTTCACTGCCTCTGACGAAGTAGTCAACAACTTCTACATCGCAAATTCCGAAGACGATCCCGACGATATCTTCTCCGTAGACGTATGGGAAGATAACACCCCCAACGACGACCCCAACGAACCCAAGCTGGATGGCATCGAGTTTGAAAATATCCTTCCCGGAGACGAGCTCTTCAAGGAAGTTCATATTGAAAACACCGGTTCCTACGACCAGTATATCCGCGCTACCGTTACCGTTTCCGATGCCGCTCTGTGGCAGAAGGTATTCGGCCAGAACATGGTTGCTCTCGAGGACTTCGTTAACTACAAGTACAACGGACATGCACCCATTCACACCGAGGTAGCTTATTTTGACGCTGCAAACGATTCCTTCGTTTACCAGATCTACTACGATAAGGCAATCGCTCCCGATGAAGAATTCATCGTGTTCGATACCGTTACCATCAACGAGAAGCTCGACCGCTTCCAGGCCGCGGAGCTGGAGGGCCAGTTCACGATCGAAGTCGTAGCTGACGCCGTTCAGGTTGCCAACGTTGGTGACAACGTTTACGAAGCCTTCAAGACCGTAGGTCTCGTGAAGGACGTTCCCGTAAGCTCTCCCACTGACCTCGCTGCCGCTTTGGCTTCCGAGGAAGAGGCTCACCTCATCATCTCCCCCGCCGCTCTCACCAGTGACACTCTCACCGTTGACGGCCCCATCAAGAACAAGACCCTTGATTTCGCAGGCCAGAACGCTAAGGTTCTCTTTGCCGCTACCGCTACCGCCGAGAACGTTGTTATCACCGGTATCGTAGACGACAAGGCTGACAACGGCATCGCCGTTACCACCGAAGCAGGCTTCACCGGCGACGTGACCGTTGAGTACTGCACCTTCTCTCACGGTGGCACCGCGCAGGCTGCCATCAAGCCCGTTTCCGGTAACATCACCGTAAACGAGTGCACCTTCGAAGGCGAGGGCACCAAGGCTTACGCCATTTACCACAGCGGCCTCTTCACCGGTAGCCTCACCGTTACCGACAGCACCTTCAAGAACCCCGGTTCTTGGGCCATTGCCATCAACAACACCATTGACGGCTCCGTTCTCATCGACGGCTGCACCTTCGTGGATAACGATGGCTCCGGCGGCGTATTTAAGACCCTCCTGTCCCTCGGCACCGGTGTGACCGGTGACTTCACCTTCACCAACAACACCATGCTGGGCATCGGCGGACACGACGGCAATCCCGCAAAGATCCTCGTTTCAGGCTCCGGCACCGGCCCCGTCGTTGCAAGCGGCACCAAGACCGTTACCGGCAACACCCTCGACGGAGCTGACTGGACCCAGGCATAATTTTCCGACGAAAGGTAATTTTCCTTTTCTTTTGAAGACAGCTTTGATTTTCTCATCAAATCTTTGTCGGTGACTTCCGACAGAAGTATCCCTTCCAAAAAAATTGAAAGGATTTCTTGAAAATGAAGAAAACCAAAACCACTAAGCGCGCGCTTCTGATGAGCGGTCTCGCACTTCTTCTGTGCGTTTCCATGCTGGTCGGCAGCACCTACGCCTGGTTTACCGACAGCGTTTCCACCGCAGGAACCACCATTCAGTCCGGTACTCTGCAGGTCGATCTGGTAAATGGAGCAGGCGAATCCCTTGAGGGCAAGGCCGTCAAGTTCGCCGATCTGGACCAGAATTCCCTCTGGGAGCCCGGCTGCACCTATGAGACCGAGCCCGTTTTCGTAAAGAATAACGGCACCCTCGCTCTCAAGTACACCCTCGGCATCAACGGCATCAACGGCGATGCCAAGCTTCTTGAGGCCATTGAATGGTCTGCAAAGGTCGACGGCGCTGAGGTTTCTCTGAGCGCTCTGACCGGCTCTCTGAAGGCAGGCGAGACCTCCAAGGCCATCGTTCTGATCGGCCACATGAGAGAGGACGCAGGCAACGAGTATCAGGGTCTGGTGGTAGAAGGCATCTCCTTCACCGTCTTTGCAACTCAGCTCACTTACGAGTCTGACAGCAACGGTCCCGATTACGATGCAAATGCCCGCCTTGATTATACCTACGATACCAGCAAGAGCGCCAAGGAAAACGCTGCAGCCTTGCAGGCATTGATCGATACTGCCGTTGAAGGTACGACCATCGTAGCTTCTGCCGGTACTTATGACGTTTCCGGTATTTCCGGAAATCAGATCAAGCTTGCTAAAAACGGCTTGACTCTGCTCGGTATGCCCGGCGCGATCGTCAACGATGACGGCGAGGCCGGTTCAACTAACAGCACCAACACGCAGGCAGTAATCAGAATCACCGGTGATAACGTTACCGTGAGCGGTATCTCCGCAACGGACAAGGGAACAAACACCGTTATCCTGGTTTCCGGCAACAACGTTACCGTTAACAACTGTACGCTGAAGGGCTTTGCTGAACCGAATTGGGGTCAGTATTTAGAGGCCGGTATTATGATCGTTGCGAACGATGTAGTTAATCATCCGATTACCAAATACACCGTAACCAACAACACCTTTATCGATTGTAACTTAAGCTTGCAGAACGGTGCAGGAAACGGCGGCGTGGCAAAAGACCTGATCGTTTCCGGCAACACCTTCAAGAATGCAGGTGTCTTTATTGAGCACAATCAAACAAATTCCGTGACCGGTGCTGTTGAATCTTGGCACGTAACCGATATTCTTGTTCTTCCTACCATCAAGAACAATCTCTTTGAATCTCCCAGTGTATGGCTTAGCGGAAACACTCCCTTTGCAATGTACGTACGCGTTTACCGTGACAACGACGTTGCAACGATGACTCCTGCAAGCTACTGGACCGATTTCGTTGCCAACAACACCATTATGGATTACACCGGCGAAAAGGTCTCCAATGACGGTTCCGCTGCCCTCACAGGCAAAAACGGCGTTCAAATGAGACCTAACGGAAAAGTCCAGTATTACGGCTTGACCTTCGGCACCACCGCTTCCAACGTTGCCGCTCTCACTGAGGCTTTCGCAGACGGTGGCGAAATCGTTCTCACGAACGACATTGTTGTTGAAAACACAACGTTGAACGTTGCCAAGGATAAAGACGTTACACTCGACCTGAACGGCAAAAAGCTCTCCGGTGTAAACACCGCAGACGGAACCTCTGCCTTAATTAAAAACAGCGGCACCCTTACCATTACCGGCAACGGCACTATCTCTGTTTTGGCAGAAAATCCCGATACCAATTGGGATCCCGAAGGCTTCCCCACCTATGCATCCAACACCATCGCTAACAGTGGTAATCTTACCATCGAAGATGGCGTTAAGATCGAAAACCAGACAGCAAAGGGCGGCGCAAGCTATGCTATCGATAACTATGCCGGCGCTACACTGACCGTTAACGGCGGTGAGATCATCCAGAGTGGCGGAGACGTGGCTATTCGTATGAATACTGCCAGTGCAACTGCTGAAAACAAGGTGACCATCAACGGTGGTACCATCAGCGGTAGACGTGCGATCTGGATCCACCTTGCAGGTAGTAGCAACGCAACTGCTCCAAAGATCACGCTTGAGATCAACGGCGGCAATTTGTCCGGCACTCAGATGTGTATCTACTCTTATTCCTACGGCAACAGCTTTGCCAACACCAATGTAACCATCAACGGTGGTACTTTTAATGGTGATGTGCAGTTTGGCGGCGGATATAAGGGTGATCAGGAAACCGTAGTTGTAACCGGCGGTACCTTCAACGGTGCAATCGGCAGATGGACCGCAGGTGATGTTTTCCAGCCGCTTGCATAATCCGGATAACTAAGACCGCAAACAAACAAACAAACAAAGTCCGTCCTAACTCCCCGAGGGGAGTTAGGCGGCAATCAAAGGGCACACCGCTTTTCCCTTCCCTCTTTTTGAGTGCTGTGCTTTTTGATTGCCGAAGGTCGGCAAAGCCCCTGCTCCCGCGTTGCGCCAACGGTCAGCGCGAGAACGGTTCAACATAGGTCCCAACGTTGGCAAAAAATTATAGGAGGTCATGGAAATGACAAAAACCAAAAGCACCAAGCGTGCCCTCCTGATGAGCGCTCTGGCACTGATTCTTTGTGTGTCCATGCTCGTGGGAAGCACCTTCGCTTGGTTCACCGACAGCGTCACTACCGCCGGAACTACCATTCAGTCCGGTACGTTGGACGTTGATCTGGTGGATGATGCCGGCAACTCTCTCGAGGGTAAGTCCATCAAATTCAAAGATCTGGACCAAAACGCTCTCTGGGAACCCGGCTGCACCTATGAGACCGAGCCTGTTTACGTTGTAAACAAGGGCAACCTCGCTCTCAAGTACACCGTCGCCATCAACGGTATCGTTGGCGATGCCAAGCTTCTCGAGGCTATTGAATGGACTACCACCGGCTCTCTGGAAGGCGAGTTGAAGAACAAGGGCGACAAATCCGACGCCATCGTTCTCACCGGCCACATGAAGGAAGAAGCAGGCAACGAATATCAGGGTCTGAAGGTAGAGGGCATCTCCTTCACCGTTCTTGCTACTCAGCTCGCACACGAGTTCGACAGCAACGGCAACGACTACGACGAGAAGGCTCCTCTCCTGGTATGGGACGGCTCCGTTGATACCTCCTGGTACGATGCTGCCGCCACCGAATACGAGCTGGCTTCTCCCGCAAGACTTGCCGGTCTCGCTAAGCTTGTCAACGAGGGCAACTCCTTCGCAGGCAAGAACCTCAAGCTGGCTGCCGATATGGATCTGGCAAACATCGCCTGGACTCCCATCGGTAATGCCACCCATAATTTCAACGGCAACTTCTACGGCAACGGCTTTAAGATCTACAATCTGAACGTTACCGGCACCAAGGGTGTTGGTCTGTTCGGCTTTGCAGGCAACGCGGCTCACATTGAGGGCGTTCACGTCATCGGCGCTAACGTTTCCGGTGTCAACTCCGTCGGTACCGTTCTCGGCTACGGCTATCTGGCAGCAAACTGCCTGAAGAACTGCACCGTTGAGGATGCCGTGGTTTACGCCGCAGCAGGCGCTTCCAAGGAAGACGGCGATAAGGTCGGCGCTGTTGCAGGTTGGACCTCCAACGGTAACATCATCGGCAACAAGGCCATCGACTGCGAGATCTACGGCTGCAGAGACATCGGCGGTATCGTAGGCTACGCTAACGGCGAAAACAGAGCTATCACCATCTCCGGCAACACCGTTGAGGAAGTTACCGTCAACGTGATCAAGGCCGATGGCTACAAGAAGGAACTGGGCAGCAACGTTAACGACACCGTTGGCCGCACCGGCTCCCGCGTAACCGTACAGGGCAACAGCGGTAAGATCGAAAAGATCGCCGACGTTGCCGCTGCCTCCAACACCGAGGACCTGAAGGCTGCCGTAGCAAACGGCGGTGAGGTCACCGTAGCTGCAGGCACCTACTCCTTCCCCACAAGCTCCATCAAGGAAGACACCGTTCTGAACTGCAAGCCCGGCACCGTATTTAATGGCCAATCCGGCTTGGATATCAAGGGTGCTACCGTTGTGGGCGCTGAATTCTCCAACGAGAACGGCAACGCTGTAAGAGGCACCATCAACGGCGTATTCAAGAACTGCGTATTCGACGGCTCCAACGGTCTCCGCTGGTGCTACGCCGGTGAAACCGTTGTCTTTGAGGATTGTATCTTCAGCGGCGACGTTTACGGCGCACACTTCGACGGCGGCGCCAACGAGGTCGTCTTCAGAAGATGCACCTTCAGCGGCTTCAACGCCATCGGCGGTGCCATCACTCTGGCTACCTATGAGGATTGCACCTTCAAGGCAAACGGCAGAAGCGGCTACAACGGCATCAACATGTGGGGCAATACCAACATGACCGGTTGTACCTTCGTCTTCGACGGCACCGCTCACACCGAGTGGGTCGACGCTTGCGGCGATAACAAGACCTACAGCTTCACCAACTGCGTCGTAACCGACGGCACCGACAAGCAGGGCGTTGAAGCCTTTGTTGGTGACTACGGCGCAAACAACGTCATAAAGGTTGACGGCAAGCCCGTTGTCTTCAACAACGATGCTCTGAAGGCTGCTGTTGCAGGCGGCGCTACCGAGATCATGCTGAGAAACGGCGAATACGATCTGAACGGCATTCAAAATAACGGCCTGACTCTGGTCGGCGTTGACAGCAACGTTAAGGTTGCAAACACCACCAAGTATGCCAGCGGCAAGGCTACCGGCGCTATCTGGAAGGCTATCCGTTTGAAGAACGTAACCGTTACCAACACCGTTTACACCATGGCTGAGGGCAGCGATGCTACCTTCACCAACGTAAACTTTGCTGCAGGCTTCAGACAGGGCTACGGCAAGAACATTGTATTTACCGACTGCACCTTCGGTGCTAACTCCGAGGGCTATGCTCTCCACTTCCAGACCGACTCCGCTTCCGCAGACGGTACCATTAAGCTGACCGGCTGTGAGTTCGAAGGTGGCAACGTTCACCTGGGTGGCAAGAGAGCCTACGTATTTACCGGCTGTGATTTCGCAGCAGGTACCGATTTCCAGGTTTGGAGCACCGTTACTTTGAGCGGTTGCACCGTTGACGGCACTGCCGTTACCGCAGAAAACGCTGCAACGCTGTTCCCCAAGCTTGATCTTACCAAGGTAACCATTCAGTAATTACCTAAACCCCAAGTCCGTCCTAACTCCCCTCGCGGGAGTTAGGCGGCAATCAAAGGGCACACCGCTTTTCCCTTTTCTCTTTTTGAGTGTTGTGCTCTTTGATTGCCGAAAATCAGAATTCCCGAAAGGAGGTCGTTCGTATGGGAAAAATTAAAATCAGGATCATCGTCATTTCTCTCATTGCCATGATGCTGTCCTTGATCAGTACCACGACCCTTGCCTATTATCAAACCGTCGGAAAAGCCACTAACGTTGTGACCTCCGGTAATATTCGTTTTATCATTCACGAAATGACCGATCAGGGCACGGCTTTCCCTCAGGAGGGCGTTTACGTCCTTCCCGGTGACGTGGTCAGCAAGGAGGTTACCATCGAAAGCGATTGCGACCACCCCTTCTACCTTCGTGTAAAGCCCGTGTACGGTGTGGATTCTCAGGCTCTTTCCGCTGAGGATTGCTTCAAGCTCAACATCAACGAGGAGCACTGGATCCTCCACGACGGCTGGTATTACTACAAGGGCATCGTGAATCCCGGCGACACCACCCCCTACGTCTTCTCCCACGTGGAGATCGTCGGTGCCGAGGTAGACAACAGCTATATCGGAAAAACGCTGACCCTGACCGTCAAGGCACAGGCTGTGCAAAGCGAAAACAACCCCGCCGTCAACGGAGAGATCTTTAACGTTCCCGGCTGGCCCGCAGAATAAGGGGGGCGTATAATGAAGAAACTAATGACCGTGCTGATCGCCCTTTCTCTGGCGCTCACCCTTGCCCTGCCCGTTGCGGCGGAGGACGGCAAGGTCACCTACAGCGGCAATGCAGGAAGCTTTATCTTTGAGCCCGGCGGACTGCATTCCCCCACCGATCTGTTTCCCAATTTCAAGGACGTGATGCCCGGCGATACCCTGTCTCAGAGGATCACCGTCAGAAACGATGCGGACAATGAGGTCAAGGTGAAGATCTATATGCGCGCACTGGGCGCCCACGAAAATTCCAAGGCCTTCCTCTCTCAGCTTGGGCTGACGGTGGAAAAGAGTCCCAATAACGATATGGCCTATATGTTCGATGCGGCCGCAAGCGAGACCGCACAGCTCACCGATTGGGTATGCCTCGGCACGCTCTATTCCGGCGGCGAGGTGGATCTGGACGTGATCCTGTCCGTGCCCGTGGAGCTGGATAACAAATACCAGGAGCAGATCGGCTATCTGGACTGGGAATTTATGATCGAGGAATACCCCATCGAGCCGGGCGATCCCCAGCAGCCCACCGGCGATGCCTTCAACCAAGGCCTGTGGATCACTCTGGCTACCGTTTCCCTTGCACTGATCATTCTACTTTTGATCCTTCGTAAAAAGAGTAAGGAGAACGAAAACGACGCTACAACACACTGATAGGAGGTTTAAGGCGTGAAAAACAGCAAGAACAGATCACTTTACAAAAAAATAGCCTTAGCCCTCAGCCTTTGCGCCCTGATCGTTTGGGGCATTCTCGGCACAGGTGCTTCGCTGGCATGGTTCACCGATACCACGCCCGAGCTGAACAACATCTTCCACGTTGCGGAATTTGATCTGGAGGTCTCCCACCGTCTCACCGACGGCAAATGGGAAACGGTGGATAACAAGACCAAGATCTTCAATGAAGAGGCCCTTTATGAGCCCGGCTACGTGCAGATCGTTTATCTGAAGGTGGAAAACAAGGGCTCCGTTCCCTTTGAATTCAGCACCGCAGTCAACGTCAACGGCTACACCACCGCCGTCAACGTATTCGGTCAGCGCTTCCTGCTGCAGGATCACTTAAAGTTCGGCATCACCGTTTCCGATACGGAGGAGGAGATGAAAAACAGCGTTCCCGACCGTGAAAGGGCTATGGAGATCGCTAACGTGCCTCTGCACAACTACGCCACGGAAAAAGCCGTTTTGCCTGCAGGCGGAACGCAGTATATTACGCTGATCGTGCGCATGCCCCCCGAGGAGGGCAACGTTGCCAACTACCGCGGTGACGAGATCCCCAAGGTAGAGCTTGGCGTCACCGTAAAAGCAGATCAGATTAAAGACTAACCCGCCCACAACAACCCACGCAAGCCCATGAAAGGAGGATGATCGTGTGAAAAGCCTATACGATGAATTTTTCCACGTACCGCAAAACGGAAAGATTCGTGAAAAGGTCATGCTCGCCCGCGTCGTCAGAACCATTGTCATCATGATCGTGTGCCTTGTGGCCATGAGCATTACCGCCTACGCCTATTTTTCTCACGGCGTTACCTCCGGCTCCGCAAGACTTGTAGCCGCTAAATTCAATGCAAACGTATCTATTACCATTAAGGATGCCAACAACACCCCCGTGGCCCTTTTCAAGGACGGAAAGCTTCAGACCGCACCCTTGGAGGCAGGGGAATACACCGTTGAGCTCTCCCGCGGCGATAGCTCGGCCAAAACGGGCTTCTGCCTCGTCACTATCGGCGATAAGGAATATTACACCGATCAGATCGGTGCAGACAGCCTAAAGGGCCTTACCGATGCCCACGTCCGCTTCTCCCTGAAGCTGGGCGAAGCCACCACCGTTAAGATCCTGTCTCATTGGGGCACCTCCTCCTGCTACGGCTATGAGGATCCGAGCAGTCTTCCCCTCTTTTTAAAGGACGGAGATTTCATTGATCTGACCGTATCCAGTGCCTTGGATGAGCCTGAGGGCGGTAAGACCAACGAGCCCGAGAGCGGAAAGGGAGAGGGCGCGCCCGTAACCACCACCAAGGCGCCCGTAACCACCACCAAGGCACCTACCACCACAACCACGGCGCCCGTAACCACCACCAAGGCACCTACCACCACAACCACGGCGCCCGTAACCACCACCAAGGCACCGACCACCACAACTACGGCGCCCACCACGACCACCAAGGCACCTACCGCCGAGGCGGAAAACTAAATAATATGCAAAGAGAAGCGGCAGATCACTCTGCCGCTTCTTTCTTTCTTTTTACAATATTCGTTTGACTTTTCACAATGGAATCTGCGGGATAGACGCCCCGCAGACAGGTTAAGGGATAGACGGAGGTGTTTTTCCCCACCACCGTGCCCGGATTGAGCACACAGCCACAGCCGATATCGGCACCGTCGCCCAAAATGGCCCCCACCTTGCGAAGCCCCGTTTCGTATTCCTCCTCACCGTGGATGACCACGGCCTTGCCGTCGCTTTTCAGGTTAGAGCAAACGGAGCCCGCGCCCATATGGGCACGGTTTCCCAAAACGGAATCGCCCACGTAATTATAATGGGGCGCCTGCACCCGATCCAAAAGGATGCAGTTTTTCAATTCGGAGGAATTGCCGATCACACAATTTTCTCCCGTGATGACAGCCCCTCGCAGAAAGGCGCCGGGGCGGATCTCCGTTCCCTTGCCGATGACGGCAGGGGGGAGAATGGTAGCACCGGGATAGATCGTCACGTCCTCTCCCACGAGGACCCCCTCGGAGAGGAAACGGTAACCCTCCATGCCCTCCTCCGTCAGCCTTTTTACGTACGCTTTGATCTGCGGGAGCAGGTCCCACGGATATTCGCTTTTCTCGAAAAGCTCCTGTAAATAGGGAGGGATGCGCTCAAAAAGCTCTCCCGTTTTTACCGATCTACTCAAGGGTATAGCCTCCTTCTCTGATGACCGAGGCCAGCTCCTCCGCGTACTGCTCACAAAGCTCCTCGCTTTCACATTCGATCATAATGCGGATCTTCGGCTCCGTACCGCTGCAGCGCAAAAGCACTCTGCCGCGACCGTTGATGCGTGCCTCGATCTCCTTCACCTTCTCCTGCACCGCACCGTCTGCCAGTACGACGCGCTTATCCTTCACCAAAAGGTTTTTGGTAAGCTGGGGATAGAGATAAACGGGCTCGGACAGCTCGGACAGGGTAGATTTGGAATCGCAAAGCTCCTCCGCCAGCATAATGGCAGTCAGAAGGCCATCACCCGTGGTGGCATATTTTTTGAGAATGATATGGCCCGATTTTTCGCCGCCCAGGGAATAGCCCTTATTCTGCATGCATTCGTAAACGAATCGGTCGCCCACGGTAGTCTGCTCACATCGGATGCCCGCCTCCTCAAGGCTGGCAATAAAGCCGCTGTTGGACATAACGGTAGCAACCACGGTATTGCCGCCCAGCATGCCGCGGCTCTTCAGCCGTTTGGCAAGAATGTACAAAACGACGTCTCCGTCTACCACGTTTCCCTTTTCGTCTACGGCCAGACAGCGGTCGGCATCACCGTCGAAGGCAAAGCCCACGTCCAGATGCTTTTCCCGCACCAGAGCGCACAGCTTTTCCATGTGGGTGGAGCCGCAATCCAGATTGATATTCAAGCCGTCGGGCTCATCGCCGATCACGTAGGTCTGCGCGCCCAAGGCACCGAACACCGCTCTGGCAATATTCCAGGAGGCGCCGTTGGCACAGTCGATGCCGATGCGGAGATTCTTATAGGAATTGGAGGCAAGGGAGATCAGATAGCCCACGTAGCGGTTTCTGCCCGAAACGTAGTCCACGATACAGCCAAGCTTCTCCCTCTGAGCCCAAGGCAGATCCGCCTCATCAAGGCCCAAAGCGGCAAGGTCACCGTCCAGATAGGCCTCGATCAAAAGGGTGGTCTCATCGTCCAGCTTCTCGCCGTAGCGGTTGATGATCTTGATGCCGTTATCGTAAAAGGGATTGTGAGAGGCGGTGATCATAATGCCGCAATCGAAATTATCCTGCCGCGTCACGTAGGAAACGCTGGGGGTGGTGGTCACGTGGAGCATATAGGCATCGGCACCGGAGGCGGTGATGCCCGCTACAATGGAATACTCCAGCATATAACTGGAGCGGCGGGTATCCTTACCGATAACGATCCTCGGCTTGTAGCCGGATTTGGTGCAGCCGGAAAGCGGGGAGCTGTAATACCAGCCCAAAAAGCGGCCCACCCGATAGGCCTGCACGGAGGTGAGACCTACGTTTGCCTCACCGCGGAAGCCATCGGTTCCGAAGTATTTATTTTTTCCTTCTTCCTTAACAGGTGTTCTTTCCAGCTCGATCGTCTCATGCAAAAGCTCATCGCAGGTCACGTGAAAAAGCTCGCAAAGCTGCAGGACCTTGTCGATCTGCGGCAGAGCCTGATCCATTTCCCATTTGGAAACCGATTGTCTGGAAACCGAGATCCTTTCGGCAAGCTGCTCCTGAGACAGCCCCTGTGCGACTCTCAGTCGCGCGATCTTCTGGCCTATGGTCATCTCTTTTCTCCTTTTCAAACAAATTACGAGATTATCATAGCAAAGCCCCTTTTGGGTATCAACCAACTTTGCCTTGAACTTTTCGCAACCCACGGTTGCGTTCTGTTCTCCCTTGAAGCTCTTTTTACCATATATATTCTAACACAAAATTCAAATAATACAACTTTTATTAACATTTAATTATTTTAAAAGCAAAAAAGCCGTGGGGCAGAGCCCACGGCTTTCGGTTTTCTTTTATTTAGAAAAGGATGATCAGGAACTGGGAAACGAGCACGACGGCGATCAATGCAATGGGGTAGGTTGCCGCATACGCGCTGGCAACGTCCTCAGTGCCTGCCACGTTGATGAGGGTGCCCAGGGCAGGGGTGGAGGTCATACCGCCGGTGATGGAGCCGAGATTGTTCAGCAGAGAAAGCTTCAAAACGTATCTTGCAAAAACGTAGCCCACGATCATGGGAACGATGGTCATGACAACGCCGTACACAAAGTACATGATATCAAAATAGGCCACGAAGCTGATACCGCCCGCAATGCCCGCACCGATGAGGAAGAGCATGAGACCCACCTCGCGGAACACCTTCAGCGTGGATTCCTTGGGGGTGAGGCTGATGGGACCGACGTGCGCAATATAACCGATGATGAGGGAGACGATGAGCGTGCCGCCGGTGGTACCGAGGGTGAAAAACTTGGCGATCTTCACACCGCCCAAAAGCAGACCCAGAACGGCCGCCAAAGCAAAGGCGGCAATACCGAAGCCGTCCAGCTCAATGAGCTTGCCCTTATATTCCTTCTTCTCGTTGGCAACAGCCGTGATCTTGGCTCTTTCCTCGTCCATATTGGCACGGGTAAATTTCGGCATGAGCTGCACGAAGAGAACCACGCCGACAACACCGAAAAGATAAGCAATGCCGTGGCCTACGGTAACGGCAGCCTCATAGGCGCTGTTGACCGTTTCCTTGGCGGCGGAGAAGGCGGGCGTGGAGGTGAGAGAGCCGGAGAGCAGACCCACGATCATGGCGGTGAGCTCCTCGGAATGCTCGGTGGTAGCAACGCCCTCAATAGCGCGGCCGGCATAAATGCAGCCGATGGCGGAAAGGCCGCCTGCAATGATGATCACGAGACCCAGCAGGATATAGGACTTAAAATTCTTCTTGAAGTTGGCAAAGAAGTTGGGGCCGGCAATAAAGCCCACGGAGGTCACAAAAAGAATCAGACCGAGATTCTCAATGATCTTCAACGCATTGGAGGCGTAGGAAACGACCTCCTCCCCTGCCTTCATGGTCAGCGCATCCTTGAGAAAATCGGGAAACAGCGCACCGAACAGCAAGGCCACGATAAATACGCCTGCCGTACCGAGAGAGACGCCCTTAATGGTCACTCTGCCCAGCATGTAGCCCAAGGCAGCAATGATCATGATGCTCAGCATCAATCTTGCGATACCGGCGACGGAAAATGCAATAGCCATAATGATAACTCCTTATCTATCAAAAATTCGTATGGATCATACCAACATGCCATTTTATCTCTTGGAGCGAAAAAAGTCAACCTTACAAGCAAAAACAATCATACCTTTTTCTTATAATTCTTTTTCAAAAAACTGATACGAAGCGGAAAGAAATGCCTTTTTTCAAAAAATCCTTTCTTTTTTCGCTACCGTATGATAAAATAGTTTTGATTATGGAAAGGAGGAGACGCCATGGCTACGGAGCTTCTTTGCCCCGCGGGAGGGCTTGAGACCCTGCGCTACGCCCTCATGGGCGGAGCTGACGCGGTGTATTTCGGCACCAAGGAATTCAATGCCCGCATGAATGCCCGCAACATGGAGCGGGACGAGGTCCTGCGCGCCGTCTCTCTCTGTCACGACAAGGGCGTCCGCGCCTACGTGACCCTCAATACCCTTGTGACCGATCGCCTCTTGCCCCGCGCGCTGGATACGGCCGCCTTTCTTTATGAGGCGGGGGTGGATGCGCTGATTTTGGCCGACCTCGGCCTTGCCCGTGCCATTCACGACAATTTCCCCGATTTTGAGCTGCACGCCAGCACCCAGCTTTCGGGCCACAGTGCCACGGCGGCCGCCTTCTTTCAAAAAGCGGGCTTTTCCCGCATGGTGGCGGCCAGGGAGCTGGACGAAAAGAACCTGAGACTGCTTTGCAAGACCTCCCCCATCGAAACGGAATTTTTCGTGCACGGCGCCATCTGCGCCAGCGCCTCGGGGCAATGCCTCATGAGCAGTATGATCGGAGGACGGAGCGGCAACCGCGGCGAATGCGCCCAGCCCTGCCGCCTGCCCTATAACGGCTCCTATCCCTTAAGCTTTAAGGATCTGTGCCTTGCCTCCCACCTGCCGAAGCTGGTGGAGGCGGGAGTGGCCTCCCTGAAGATCGAGGGCAGAATGAAGGGCCCCGACTACGTTTACACCGTGGCAAGCATCTGGCGGCGCCTTTTGGACGAAAACCGCCCTGCCGCCAAAAAGGAGCTGGAGGCACTGGCAGGGGTCTTTTCCCGCTCCGGCTTTACCGACGGTTATTTTACGGGAAGGAAAAACAGTGCCATGCTGGGCCGCCGTACGGAGGACGACAAGAAAAAGACCGCCGTGCAAAAAATCTCCTACCGTGAACGGGAGCGCGGTCTGCCCCCCATTACGCTCACCCGCGAAAAAAAGGAATGCGCCGCTCCTTCTCTCCCCCCGAAGGAGAAAGGGAGCTTTACCCGCTCCGCGCGCTTTGCAAGTGCCGCCCAGATCCCCGAAACGGATTATTTTCATATTCGCTATCTGCCCCTTTTTGCCTTTGACGGCTCCGTAGCTAACGGCGCAGTGCTGCCCCCCGTGATCTTCGATTCCGAGATGGCGGCGGTGCGAGAGCGGTTGGAGCAGGCCGTGGCAGAGGGCTGTGAGCACCTCCTCGTGGGCAATGCGGGGCATCTTGCCTTGGCCGAGGGGCTGGGGCTGACCCTTCACGGAGATTTCCGCTTGAACGTGACCAATTCCTTTGCGGCGAAGGAATATCCCGCCCTTTCGAATCTGATCCTTTCCCCCGAGCTTGGCCTTGCCCAGATGCGAGACCTGAGGGCAAAAAAATGCGCCGTGATCTACGGCAGGCTCCCCCTGATGCTTTTGGAAAAGGATCCCGAGGCAAAGCTTCTCCGCGACAGGCGCGGGGCGGCCTTCCCCGTTCTGCGGGAGGGCGGAAGATTTGTGCTGTACAACTGTGTGCCCCATTATATGCTGGATAAAAAGCGCGAATTAAAGGACGCGGGCATCACAAGCCACCACTGGATCTTCACCACGGAAACGAAAAAGGACGTACTTTCCCTCATACAAAGCGCCAAGGAAGGAAAATCAGCCTCCTTCCCCATCAAGCGCATCTAAAGGAGAGTTTTTATGATCAGGCATCTTTTTATCATCAATCCCGAGGCGGGCGTCAAAAGCTGTGTGGCGGAGGCCACCGAGCGCATCAAGCGCGCGTTTATTCTGAATACCGACCGCCGGAACGAGACCTACGATATCCTTCTGACGGAAAAGAAGGGCGACGCTACGGATTTCGTCCGTCAGGCCTGCCTTGAAAACCCCGGCTTTACCCGCATCTACGCCTGCGGCGGCGACGGTACTCTCCACGAGGTCATCGCCGGTGCGGTGGGGGCTAAGGACATTGCCATCGGCGTGGTGCCCGTGGGCAGCGGCAACGACTTCGTCCGCTATTTTGAGGACGTTCTCCCTCGGGAGCGCTTTTTGGACGTTTCCGCCTGCGTGCGCGGTGACACCGTCCCCTGCGACGTAATGCGATGCGGCGAGATCTACAGCCTCAATAATATTTCCGCAGGACTGGATGCCGTTACGGGACGCCGTCAGCAAATCGTAAAGCGCATCCCCCTGGTATCGGGCGGCGCCGCCTATAAGCTGGCGCTGGGCTATTCCTTCCTGTCCTCCATGTATCACCCCATGCGCTTTGTCATCGACGGAGAGGAGGTCACCATCGGCAAGGGCGCGGTGACCCTGGCGGTGGTGGGCAACGGTCGCTTCTACGGCGGCGGCTTCAAGGCCACCCCCTTGGCGGACATCAGCGACGGCCTTCTGGATTTCGTCACCATTCCCGCCCTGTCCCAGCTTCAATTTCTCAAATACGTCAGCGACTATAAAAACGGCCGCCACCTGGAGACCGTCCCCAACCTCTATTTCAAGCGGGTCAAAAAGATCCAATTCCTTGCGGAGAAGCCCATCAGCCTGCAGGCCGACGGCGAGATCTTCACCGTAAAGGACCCCGAGATCGAGGTCGTCCCCGCCGCCATCCGCCTGATCCTCCCCAAAGAAAAATAATTCCCCTTCGGGAAGGAAGAGTTTCTCTTCCTTCCCTTTTTTGCGCGGAAATTTGTTGACGGAAAAGGGGATTTCGTGTTATAATATTGTGATTTATTATACGCTAAAGGCAAGGGACCCGATGAAAAAAAAGCTCATCTATATCAACACCTTCGGCTGTCAGCAGAACGAGGCGGACAGCGAGACCCTTTTGGGCATTGCGGAGAAGCGCGGCTACGAGGCTACGCCCCATATGGAAGAGGCGGATCTGATCCTCTTTAACACCTGCGCCGTGCGGGAGCATGCGGAGCTGAAGGCTCTGTCCACCACGGGGCAGCTAAAGCACCTGAAGGAAAAAAAGAAAAGTCTGAAGATCGGCGTTTGCGGATGTATGGTCCAGCAGGAGCACCGCAAGGAGGATATTAAACAAAAATATCCTTACGTGGATTTCGTTTTCGGCACCAATAAGATCGCCGATTTCGACCGCATTCTCTCTGAGGTGGAAAAGGCCAAGAAGCGCCTTTTCTTTGTGGAAAGCTACGAGGAGAACCCCGGCAGGATCGTGGAGGGGCTGCCCGTCAGCCGCCGCTATCCTTACCGCGCCTACGTTTCCATTATGAGCGGGTGCAACAATTTCTGCACCTACTGCATCGTGCCCTACGTACGGGGCAGAGAGCGCAGTCGCGCTCCCGAGGCCGTTTACGCCGAGGTGGAGGGGCTGGTGAAGGCAGGCTGCAGAGAAATTACCCTTTTGGGACAGAATGTCAATTCCTACGGCAAGGATCTTGCCGAGCCCTACCCCTTTCCCCGTCTGCTCCGGCGACTGTGCGAGATCGAAGGCGATTTCGTCATTAAATTCATGACCAGCCATCCCAAGGACGCAACGCGGGAGCTCATCGACGTGATGGCCGCCTCCCCCAAGTGCGAGCGGCATTTTCACCTGCCCCTGCAATCGGGCAGTGACGGGATCTTAAAGCGCATGAACCGCCGTTACCGCTTCGAGGATTATTATGCCCTGGTGGAATATATGAAGGAAAAGATCCCCGGCATTTCCCTGACCACCGATCTGATCGTAGGCTTCCCCGGTGAGACGGAGGAGGATTTTGAGGCCACGCTGGAGGCCATGCGCCGCTGTCGCTTCGACGGCGTGTTCAGCTTCGTTTATTCCCCCCGCAAGGGCACGCCCGCAGCGGAATATCCCGACCGTGTTCCCGACGAGGTGACCAAGGATCGCATGGCGCGCCTTTTAGCGCTCCAGCAGACCGTACAGACGGAGAACAACGCCCGTCTTTTGGGCAAGACCCTTCGCTGTCTGTGCGAGGGTCCCTCCAAGACCGATGCCGCCTTTCTTTCCGCCCGCACGGACGGGGGCAGGCTGGTGCACTTCCCCATTCCCGAAAACCCGCCCCGCGAGGGCGATTTCGTGCATCTTAAGATGAGCGAAGCCCGCGCCATTATGCTGATAGGAGAATTTGTGTCATGAGTCCCATGATGCTTCAATATCTGGAGATCAAAAAGCAATACGAAGACTATCTTCTCTTCTACCGTCTCGGTGACTTTTACGAGATGTTCTTCGACGACGCCAAGACCGCCTCCCGCGAGCTTGACCTGACCCTGACGGGACGGGACTGCGGAGAGGAGGAGCGCGCACCCATGTGCGGCGTGCCCTACCATTCCTGTGACGGCTATATTGCAAAGCTGGTGGAAAAGGGCTATAAGGTGGCCATTTGCGAGCAGGTGGAGGATCCCGCCAACTGCAAGGGCATCGTCCCCCGCGAGGTCATCCGCATCATCACCCCCGGCACCGTCACCCTGAGCGACGCGCTGGAGGAGGGCAAGAACAATTACCTTGCCACCGTGTATCTTGCCGACGGCACCGCCGCCTGCGCCTTCTGTGACATTGCGGAGGGCGTGCTCTATGCCATTTCCATCGCCACCGCCGATCGGGAGGCCGCCTTCCGTCAGATCATCGGCGAGCTGGCAAAGTTCGATCCCAAGGAGATCATCGTCAACCTCCCTCAGGAGGAATGCGCCTCTCTGTCCGCCTACGTCACCCGCGAGGAGGGCAAGCTTCTTTCCTGCGGGCTGTACGACCTGTTTGAGGAGAAAAATCTGCCCCTTTTGCCCCGCACCTTCAAAAAGAGCGAGACGGAGCTGGGCATTGCGGCCGATCCCACCCTGGCAAGAGCCGCCGCGGCGCTGGTGGCCTATCTTGTAACCACCCAGAAGACCGCACTGGATTCCCTTCACGAAATGAAGATCTACGATCATCATCAGGTGCTGTTCATCGATGCCAATTCCCGCCGCAACCTGGAATTGACCGCCTCTCAGCGAAACGGTGAAAAGCGCGGTAGCCTGCTTTGGGTGCTGGATAAGACCCGTACCGCCGGCGGCGCACGTCTGCTCCGCCGCATGATCGAGGAGCCTCTCACCAACTGCCGCGCCATCGCCAAGCGCCAGAGCGCAGTCATGGAGCTGCACAATTCCCTCTCCCTGAAGGACGACGTGCGGGATTCCCTTTCCAAGCTGCAGGATATCGAGCGCATCCTCTCCCGCCTTTTATACGGCTCGGGCAACGCCAAGGATCTGTTCGCCTTGGGCAATACCCTTTCCTTCCTGCCCGAGATCGCGGAGAGACTTTCCGACTGCGGCGGTGAGGAGCTGAGCGAGATCCGCGACCGATTCCGCAAAAACGTTCTGCCCGTAACGACCGAATTGGCAGAGACTCTGCTTTCCGGCATCGTGCCCGATCCTCCCTTCTCCGTGCGGGAGGGCGGCTTCATCCGCGAGGGCTTCCACGAGGAGCTGGACGAGCTACGCTCCATCATGACGGAAAGCCAAAGCTATCTTGCCCGCATCGAGGCTACCGAGCGCGAGCTGACGGGGATCCCTAAGCTGAAGATCGGCTACAATCGAGTATTCGGCTATTATTTCGAGGTCAGCCGCCTGCACAGCGACATGGTACCCGACCGCTACATCCGCAAGCAGACCCTGACGGGAGCGGAGCGCTACATCACCAGCGAATTAAAGGATCTGGAAAGCCGCATTTTAGGTGCCAAGGATCGCGCCGTGGCGCTGGAGTACGATCTGTTCCGTGCCCTGTGCGATAAGGTCAAGGAGGCCACCCCCGCCCTTCTGGAGGCGGCGGAGCTGGTAGCCCTCACCGACGTTTACGCCTCCCTTGCTCACGTGGCGCTGGAGAACCGCTATACCTGCCCCATCGTGGACTATTCCGATACCATTGAGATCCGCGACGGCCGCCACCCCGTGGTGGAGCAGGTCACACGCGGCTTCTTCGTGCCCAACGATACCACCCTGGACTGCGGCGAAAACCGCATGGCCATTATCACGGGTCCCAACATGGCAGGTAAAAGCACCTATATGCGCCAGACCGCCATCATCACCATCATGGCACAGATGGGCTCCTTCGTGCCCGCCGCCGAGGCGCGCATCGGCATCGTGGATAAGATCTTCACCCGCGTAGGCGCCAGCGACGATCTTTCCATGGGTCAGTCCACCTTTATGCTGGAAATGAGCGAGGTGGCATTCATTCTGGAAAACGCCACCAAAAAGAGCCTCATCATTTACGACGAGATCGGCCGCGGCACCTCCACCTACGACGGCATGAGTATCGCCCGTGCCGTGATGGAATACACCGCAGGCAAGAAATGCGGCGCCAAAACGCTGTTTGCCACCCATTATCACGAGCTTTCCGTGCTGGAAAACAGTCTGGAGGGCGTAAAGAATTACAACATTGCCGCCAAGAAGAAGGGCGACAGCGTCATCTTCCTTCGCAAGATCGTCCGCGGCAGTGCCGACGACAGCTACGGCATCGAGGTAGCAAACCTTGCGGGCGTCCCCGCAGAGGTGATCCGCCGTGCCAAGGAGGTCCTGCGCGAGCTGGAGGCGGGCTCTCCCAAAAAGGAAAAGGCCCCCACCAAGGAACCCGAGGAGGAGCTTCCCATTCTCTCCACCCTGCGGGACAGCATCATCGACGCCTTAAAGGAAGTCAACGTGGATACCCTGACCCCCATTGAAGCGCTGGGCAAGCTGTACGAGCTGAGCCGAGACGCCAAGGAGCTGTAATCTTACCGAAAGGAGCCAAACGTGGCCAACATCCATATTCTGGACGCGCAGACCGCCAATCTCATTGCCGCAGGCGAGGTGGTGGAACGGCCTGCCAACGCCATCAAGGAGCTGACGGAAAACGCCATTGACGCACACGGTCGCTCCATTGTTACCGAGATCCGCGAGGGCGGCATTTCCCTGCTTCGCATTACCGACGACGGATGCGGCATGGCAAAGGAGGATCTGCCTCTTGCCCTGCGCCGTCACGCCACCAGCAAGATCCGCACGGGCGCGGACCTTGCCGCCATTACCACGCTGGGCTTCCGCGGGGAGGCCTTGGCGGCCATTTCCTCCACCAGCCGTTTTATCATGATGTCCAAGCGGCGCGAGGATCCCACGGGCCATCAGATCACCGCCTCGGGCGAGGAGATCGGCGAGGTGGAGGAATGCGGCTGTGCGGACGGCACCACGGTGATCGTGCGGGATCTGTTCTTCAACCAGCCCGCCAGAAAGAAATTTCTCAAGCGCCCCGCCACAGAGGCCGGCGCTATTCTCCAATATCTCCAGCGGCTTGCGGTCTCCCATCCCGAGATCGCCTTCCGCCATATTTCCGACGGAGAGACCAAGCTTCAGACCCCCGGCAACGGCAAGCTCTCCGACGCCATCTACGCCACCTACGGCAAGGTCTTTTACAACGCCCTCGTTCCCTTAAAGAAAACGGATTTCGGCCCCTACCGCATCCACGGCTTTATCACCCGCCCCGAGGGGGCCCGCAACAACAGAAGCGACCAGAGCTTTTACATCAACGGCCGCTTCGTGAAAAGCCGCACCATGGGCTTTGCCCTGGAGGATGCCTATAAAAGCTTTGTAAAAAGCGAAAAATTTCCCGGATGCGTCCTCTTTTTGGAGCTGGATGCAGATAAGGTGGACGTGAACGTACACCCCGCAAAGCTGGAGGTGCGCTTCGCCGACGAGCGAGGCGTTTACGAAGCCATTTACACCGCCGTACGCCACACCCTCTCTGCCCTGTCCAATCGGCTTGCCAAGGACGAATACGAGACCGCCGTGGCACAGAAAAAGGCCTCTCTTGTTCCTCCCATTGGTGAAAAGGAAAAGGCGCCCGCCGTCTCCCAAGAGGTACAAAGCGGCGTTTTCAAGGAAAACAAGGCAGAGCTGCCCCTCTTTTCCCCCGCCAAAAGCGTGCGGAAGGCAAGCTTTGTTTTGCCCGAGGAGGAGCTGAAGCCCGCTACCGTCATCCACAAGGTCAATTTCTTCGAGGATGAGGAGCCCTCTCCCCTCCCCTTACCAAAAAAAGATCCTACCGTCGCAGAGCCTCCCCGAAGAGAGCCCGCCGTCGCGATGCCTCCCCGAAGAGAGCCCACCGTCAGCGTTCCCCCGAAAAAAGAACCTCCGAAGGCAGCGCCCCTGCCTGAGACAGAGCCCGTTCAGCTGACCCTGACGGGCGAGGACGAGGCCACCGCCCACCCCCTCCTTTACGGCACCATTCGCGGCGTTCTCTTCGACGCCTTTATTCTCTATCAGACAAAGGACACCGTCTATCTCATCGATAAGCACGCCGCCCACGAGCGCATTCTGTACGAGGCACTGAAGAAGAGCCATAAGGCCGGCGGCGTTCAAATGCTCATGGAGCCCGTGGTGATCCGCACGGATGCCGTGGAGGCCCCCGTTCTGGCAGAGCATCTTGCCGAAATGGAGGAGGCCGGCTTCCTGCTGGAGGAATTCGGTGACAGCACCTTCTTGCTGAGGGGCATTCCTTTGGAGATGACCTCCCTTTCCGCTGACGCCCTGTGCGATCTTTTGCGGGAAAGCGCAAGAGAGATGATGCTGGGCGGCCGCGGCGCGGGCGCGGGCGAAAAGCTCTTTGACCGCACCCTGTATTCCATGGCCTGCAAGGCCGCCGTCAAGGCAGGCATCGCCTCCACCGACGAGGATCACCGATGGATCGTGGAAAAGCTGCGGGAGATCGACAACGTCACCGTTTGTCCCCACGGCAGACCCGTTCTCATCGCCATGACGAAAAAAGAGATCGAAGCAAAATTTTTAAGAACCTGAGGTAGCTATGGCAAAGATCACCTGGCCCGGTGCCACCCTTCTCTCCCCCGTGCCCGCCGTTCTGGTCACCAGCGGAACGGTTGAAAAGCCCAACGCCGCCACGGTGGCGTGGACGGGCATCGTCAATTCCGAGCCCCCCATGACCTATATTTCCCTGCGAAAGAGCCGCCATTCCCATAAGCTCATTTCCGAAACGGGCGAATTCGTTATTAATCTCACCACCGCCTCCTTGGCCCGTGCCACGGACGCCTGCGGCGTTTATACGGGAGCCAAGATGAACAAATTCAAGGCCTATTCCCTCACCGCAGAGCCCGCCGCCAAGGTCAGCGCGCCCCTTCTGGCGCAAAGCCCCCTTTCGCTGGAATGCCGCGTCACGGAGATCAAGCCCTTGGGCTCCCACGATATGTTTTTGGCCGAGATCGTGGCTGTAGACGTGGAGGAAGGTCTCCTTGACGAAAACGGCAAGCTGGACCTGCGCCGCACCAATCTCATGGCCTATTCCCACGGCGATTATATTCAGCTGGGCAAAAAGGTGGGACAGTTTGGCTGGTCTGTGAAGAAAAAGAAAAAGAACGGTTAAAAACTGCTTTTTCCCCTTTTTTACTCTTGACAAAAAGAGGGAAATGACCTATAATCTTCTGTGTCCCCGATTTGGAGGGATATCGAAGTGGTCATAACGAGGCGGTCTTGAAAACCGTTTGGGAGAAATCCCACAAGGGTTCGAATCCCTTTCCCTCCGCCAAAGAAAAAGACCACGAAGCGTGGTCTTTTTCTTACCACAACTAATAAAACAATACGGATTTGGAGAAGTACCCAAGCAGGTCGAAGGGGACGGTTTGCTAAACCGTTAGGTCGGATTATTCTGGCGCCGGGGTTCAAATCCCCGCTTCTCCGCCAGAAAAGAACCCACATTTGTCTACGACAAGTGTGGGTTCTTTTCAACTAAATCCGTCCTATCGGACGGGATAAATCCCGCTTTCGTGGGATGAAATCACTTCGTGATGAAATCCGACTTCGTCGGGAGATAAGGACGGA
>JAFQMA010000053.1 GCA_017414535.1 Clostridia bacterium
CCTTCGAGCACGATTACCCCTTCTGCTGGCGCTGTGACACCCCCCTGATCTATTATGCAAGAGAGTCCTGGTTTATTCGCATGACCGACGTGCGCGACAGACTCATTGCCAATAACAACACCATCAACTGGATCCCCGAAAGCATCGGCAAGGGCCGCTTTGGCGACTGGCTGGAGAACGTGCAGGATTGGGGTATTTCCCGTAACCGCTACTGGGGCACGCCCCTGAACATTTGGGAGTGCGAATGCGGTCACCGCCATGCCATCGGCTCCATCGAGGAGCTGAAGGCCATGAGCCCCAACTGCCCCGAGAAGATCGAGCTGCACCGCCCCTATATCGACGCCGTGACCATCACCTGTCCCCATTGCGGCAAAGAGATGCACCGCGTGCCCGAGGTGATCGACTGCTGGTTCGACTCCGGTGCCATGCCCTTCGCTCAGCATCACTATCCCTTTGAAAACAAGGAGCTCTTCGAGGCGCAGTTCCCCGCAGACTTCATTTCCGAGGCGGTGGACCAGACCCGCGGCTGGTTCTATTCTCTTCTTGCCATTTCCACCCTGATCTTCGATAAGGCTCCCTATAAGAACGTTATCGTGCTGGGTCACGTGCAGGATGAAAACGGTCAGAAGATGAGTAAGTCCAAGGGCAACGCCGTGGATCCCTTCGACGCGCTGGAAAGCTACGGCGCCGATGCCATCCGCTGGTATTTCTACACCAACTCTGCCCCCTGGCTTCCCAACCGCTTCCACGGTAAGGCCGTGGTGGAGGGTCAGAGAAAGTTCATGGGCACTCTGTGGAATACCTACGCCTTCTACGTGCTCTACGCCAATATCGATAACTTCGACCCCACCAAGTACACCTTGGATTACGAAAGCCTTTCTGTTATGGACAAGTGGCTTTTGTCCAAGCTCCAGTCCACCGTGAAGAGCGTGGATGAGAACCTTGAAAATTATCGCATCCCCGAGGCCTGCAGAGCCCTGCAGAGCTTTGTGGACGAGCTGTCCAACTGGTACGTGCGCCGCGGCAGAGAAAGATACTGGGTGGCGGGCATGCCTCAGGATAAGATCAATGCCTACATGACCCTCTACACCGCCCTGACCACCGTGACCAAAGTAGCGGCTCCCATGATCCCCTTCATGGCAGAGGACATTTATCGCAATCTGGTCTGCAGTGTGGATAAGACCGCGCCCGAGTCCGTGCATCTTTGCGACTACCCCGTGGCTGACGAGTCCCTCATCCGTGAGGATCTGGAGACTGAAATGGAGGAGGTCCTGAAGATCGTGGTGGCAGGCCGTGCCGCCCGTAACGGCAGCGGCAGAAAGAACCGCCAGCCCTTGGCCTGCATGTACGTCAAGTGCGACGCACCCCTCAGCGAGGAGGGCAGTGCCATCGTCAGCGAGGAGCTGAACGTGAAGAAGGTGGTCTTTACCGACGACGTGGACGGCTACCTTTCCTACTCCTTCAAGCCTCAGCTGAAGACCTGCGGACCCAAGTTCGGCAAGGTGCTGGGCGAATTGAAGGCGGCTCTTGCCGAGCTCGACGGCTCCGCCGCCAAGCGTGAGCTGGATGAGGATGGAACCCTCGCTCTCACCCTGCCCTCCGGCAGAGTGGTGCTGGAGCCCGAGGATCTGATCTGTCAGACCGTGCAGAAGGACGGCTTCTTCGCCGTGGCCGAAGGCGGCATCACCGTGGCGCTGGATACCACCCTCACCGAGGAGCTGGTGCGCGAGGGCTTTGTCCGTGAGCTGGTCAGCAAGATCCAGACCATGCGTAAGGAGGCTGACTTCAACGTCACCGACCGCATTGAGATCGGTCTTGCCGGCAACGAGCTGCTTTGGGCTCTTGCCAAGGAGAACGAGGCACAGATCTGCGCCGATACGCTGGCCGTGGCAGTGAACGCCGAGCATGGCGAAATTGCCCGCGAATGGGATATCAACGGCGAGAAGGTAACTCTCTCTGTCAAGGTAATGTGAAAGTAGAGGGAGGAGTCTTGCTCCTCCCTTTTTCCGATATTCGGAACGTGTTTGTGTAAAAAGAAAGTGAGAAAAGCCTATGAATTTAGACTTTATTCCGTTTTTACAGCAGTTGGCGGCCAATCCTCTCCTGATGGTGGCCACCCTTCTGACGCTGGGCGTGATCCTGGTCAACGGCTGGACCGATGCGCCCAACGCCATCGCCACCTGCGTGGTGACCCGCTGTATGTCGGCCCGTGCGGCCATTTTTATGGCGGCGGTATTTAATTTCCTCGGCGTATTCCTTATGAGCCTGTTAAGCCCCGCCGTGGCGGAGACCATTACCAAAATGGTGGACTTCGGTGACAATTCCCACGAGGCTATCGTGGCGCTGTCCGCCGCACTCTTTGCCATTGTGGTCTGGGCCACCGTGGCATGGATCTTCGGCATTCCCACCAGTGAGAGCCACGCCCTCATTGCCGGCCTCACGGGAGGTGCCATTGCCTTGCATAACTCCCTGGACGGTGTGAATGCAGGGGAATGGGTAAAGGTGCTTTACGGCCTTGTGATCAGCGTGCTTCTGGGCTTTGGCTTGGGCTGGGGCGTTTGCAAACTGGTGACGCTGCTGTTCCGCAGGGTACAGAGAAAATACACGGAAAAATTCTTTCGCGGTGCGCAGATCTTCGGTGCCGCCGCCATGAGCTTTATGCACGGTGCGCAGGACGGTCTGAAATTTATGGGCGTTATTCTGCTCAGTATGTTCCTGGCCAACGGGCAGGAGCCTCATCCCGTGGATATGCCCATGTGGCTGATGCTGGTCTGCTCCGTGGTGATGGGCGTGGGCACCTCCATCGGCGGTAAGAAGATCATCAAATCCGTGGGTATGGATATGGTGAAGCTGGAAAAATATCAGGGCTTTTCCGCCGATATTGCCGCTTCCATCTCTCTGCTTTTCTCGTCCCTCTTCGGTATTCCCGTTTCCACCACCCACGCAAAGACCACCTCCATCATGGGTGTGGGCGCGGTGAAGCGTCTCTCCGCCATCAATTTCTCCGTGGTCAAGGAGATGGGTCTCACCTGGATCCTCACCTTCCCGGGTTGCGGACTCATCGGATTTTTGATGACCAAGCTCTTTATGTGGCTCTTCTGATATAATAAGGAAAGGAAAAATAGAAAATGGCAAAGCAGGATAAATTTTATTACGAAAACTTGATCGCCGCCGCGGAGATCTCCGTGCGTGCGGCAAACTACCTGGTGGAATGTCTCACCGACTACCGCCCCGATGCCTTTGAGGAGCGCCTCACCGCCATGCACGCCATCGAGCATGAGGGCGACGGCAAAAAGCACGAAATGTCCCGCGCGCTGGCCCGTGCCTTCGTGACTCCCGTGGATCGCGAGGACCTGGCCCTCATCAGCCAGAATATCGACGACGTGACCGACTCCATCGAGGAGGTGCTTCAGCGCTTCTACGTGGATCAGATCCCCACCGTCACCGAGGATGCCATCACCTTTGCCAAAAAGCTGGTGGATTGCTGCACCCAGATGAAGGAAATGGTCGGCGAATTCGAGCACTTCAAGAAGCCCGCCAAGCTTCACGAAATGGTGATCCGTCTCAACCACACCGAGGAGGAATGCGACCAGCTTTATCTGACCGCCTCCCTCAATATTCGCTGCACCGCCGAATCTCCCATCGAGATCTTCTTCTGGCGCGAGATCTACGACAAAATGGAATTCTGCTCCGATGCCTGCGAGCACGTGGGCGATAGCGTGGAAATCGTCGTTATGAAAAACACTTAATTTTCTTCGAAAAATCGGGAGGATCAAACCATGACAGAAAAGCGTTTTCCCCGTTGTCTTCTGTGTGCGGCCTGTATTCCATGGACGGAAAGCGGCACACTGGATGTTGCTCTTTTTCGCCAAGGCGTTCGTCTGCTTTGTGAAAACGGAGCGGGCAGCATTTATCTCTTCGGCACAGCCGGCGAAGGCTACGCAGTCAATCGAGAGCAGTACGTACAGATCGTCACGGAATTTATGGAGGAAATAAAGCAGTTTCCTCAAGTGATTCCCATGGTGGGAGTGATTTCTCTGTCCCAATCGGAGATCATGGAGCGAATCCGGTTGGCCGCAGCGCTTGGCGTACGGGATTTTCAAATCTCCTTTCCTTCTTGGGGCGCACTGTCCGATACCGAGGCCTTTGCCTTTCTGAAGACAGTCTGCGGCACGTTCCCGCACTATCGCTTCATGCACTACAACAACGCCCTTCGCTCCAAAAAGCGCCTTTCTCCCAAGGATTACCTCGCCTTAACCAAGGAAATTCCCAATTTGGTGGCAGTAAAATTCATTGCTCCTTCCTTTGGCGAGATTCAAGATTTTGCAAGGCTGGAGCTTCCCCTACGCGTATTCTTTTTGGAATATGCCTACGGCTTTGGCAGCATGGTTGATTCCCAATTCGGCTTTTTGGCCTCCATCACTAACGCCGCACCCGCCGTGATGCGAGCCTACTACGAGGCGGGGCAAAACAAGGATTGGGACACCATTTCGCAGATTCACAAGGACTTCCCCCTTTTCTACGACAGCCTTTTCACTCAATGCCCCGGCAGTAAGATCGACGCGGCTTATGACAAGCTGTATCTGCAGTTTTTGATCCCCTCCTTCCCCTCCCGCATTTTACCACCCTACGAAGGCTTTTCCCACGAGGAGGTCGAGCGCTTCAAAAGCGACGTGCGGGAAAAGCTGCCCCATTGGTTCACCCGCTGACCTCGGCTCGCTCCCTTTTTCTTCGCAATTTAATTATCTAATTTAAAAATAAAAAAAGAGGCCTTTCCGAAAATCGGAAGGGCTTCCGTTTTAGCCTTCCCCGGAGGGGGAAGGGGGACCACGGACGTGGTGGATGAGGCGTTAGTAACAAAGCTTTTCTTTGTCCCTTTCCGTTCTCTATCCTGACGGATGAGATCGTCGTAAAATCGGCTTTTGGCAAAAGCCAAAAAGCTTCCATAACCTTTTCCCGCAAGGGAAAAGATTTCATCAAAGCAAGGCTTTGATTTCATCCACGTTAGCGGATTTCACCGAGCCGCAGGCTCGATTTCACCAAAAAAAAGCACCCCGAGGGGTGCTTTTTTACTTTTCCTCTTGGGGCTCGAAGCCGCGGAAGGGAAAAGCAAGAGGGAGCTTTTGTTAATAATTTGAAAATCAAACATTTTTTCTGTTGCCAATGTCGTCTTTTTTTGTTATAATGAAAATAGAGGGTTGAATTTATGAACAAAGAAGGGAGGCTATACAATGAAAAAGATCTTAATTCCAATCGTTGCTTGCTTACTTCTTTTGGCCGTTGGCGCTGTCAGCTTATTTTTCCTTCTCCCCCGCGAAACGCTCGCACCCACGGAGGAGCCCCCGCAAACCGAAGCCACCGTGTGTCTGCGTGCGCCGTATCTTTTGGAGAGCGACGGATCTCTGCTTCATCTGCGTTTTCTTGAAACGGCAGGCTATGCCTACGACGAGGCGGCGGTCGGGGACGCAGCTCCCGACTATCTCGTGCTCCGCTTTGAGATCCTTCACGATTTCTACGGAAATTTTTACTACGAAAATTTTTATGAAGACGCCATCATTCAGAGAGATCTGGGACGGGTAGGCCTTTTAGACAAGCTGGAGCTGTATCTTCCCCTTACCTACAAAGAGCGGGGGGAGTCCACGCTCACTCTCACGGGAGAGCGTTATTCCATTCCCGCGAGCGAGGTGGAGGAAATCTTTTCCTCCGCCCCTGAATTTATCCTGTTTTGCGAAACTCACCTCCCGGGAAAAGTCTATTATCGGGAGGACGGCACCCCGTTTGTCACCGAATATTCCAAATTTGATGGACTGCTCATCCGCTCGGGAAGCCTGATCGCCTATCCCCTGATCCCGCTGAAGGACGGAGCGGTGGATTTTTCCGTGTTGAACCGCCTTTGGGAGCGGCACGGCAAGAATATATACCGTTATATGTCGCCTGCCGATCAACTGCTACGGCTTGATTTTTTAGCACACGCCACTCTTCCCACCACCACGGAGGAGTGCTACCGCTTCTTTGAGGGGCTGATGGAAAAGCACTGTATTAAAGAGTTTGCACCATGGATCTGATGGAAAAGCACGGCATCAACTCCTCACCGCCCAAGAAAAATCGCCTTTTGGTAAAAGCCAAAAGGCTTCCATAACCTTTTCCCGCAAGGGAAAAGATTTCATCAAAGCAAGGCTTTGATTTCATCCGCGTTAGCGGATTTCACCGAGCCGCAGGCTCGATTTCACTGAAAAAAAGCACCCCTCGGGGTGCTTTTTTACTTCTCCTCTTGGGGCTCGAAGCCGCGGAAGGGGATATAGCCGTGGGAATCGGGCAGGGCGCGGTCCAGAAGGGTGGCGCTTTTCAGGGCGTCCTTGCCGTAGCGGTGGCGGATCTGGTCGGTGACGCGGTCGATGGCAGAGGAGCGGGAGGGGGCGTTGTCCTCCGCAAAGAGGGAGAGCTGAGTGGCGCCCTCCTCCTCCAAGGAAATGGCACGGACGGTGACGGCCCGCAGGGGCTCGGACAGAGTGAAGCGGCTTTGAAAGAGGGAAAAGGCCTCCTTGGCCAGCGTCATGGTATTGTCCGTGGGGGCGGGCAGGGTCTTTTGCACCGAGCGGGACACGAGATTTCTGTCCTTGCAGTCCAGGGCAATGCCCCGCGCCTTCCTTTTGTAGCGGCGGAGCTTTTCCCCGATGTCCTGACAGAGCTCTAAGATCAGGTGCCACACCTCCTCGGGGGTGGTCAGATCCTTTGGGGTGGTCAGACCGTGGCCCACGCTTTTCATGGGATTCTGCTCCTCGCGGGACAGCACGGGGCTTTCGTCCCCGCCGTTGGCCCAGGCCTTGAGCTGAGCGCCCACCTTTCCCATTTTATGCTTCAAAAGCGTGTCGTTGGCGTGGGCCAGATCTCCAACGGTCAGAATGCCGAAGCGACGGAAAAAGGCAAGGGTCTGCCTGCCCACCCCGAAGAGCTCCTCCACGGGCAGGGGCCACACCACCTCGCGGAAATTTTCCTCGGAGATCAGGGTCAGCCCGTCTGGCTTTTTTCTGTCACTGCCCAGCTTTGCAAAGACCTTATTAAAGGAAACGCCCACGGAAATGGTCAGCCCCAATTCCTTTTTCATTCTCTCCCGCAGGCGGTTGCCGATGGTCACACCGTCCCCGAAGGCCAGGCGGGAGGCGGTCACGTCCAGCCAGTTTTCGTCCAGTCCGAAGGGCTCCACCAGATCCGTGTATTCCTCGTAAATTTGGGTGGCCAAGCGGGAATATTTCACGTACCTTTCAAAATGGGGCTCCACCGCCACGGCGCTCGGGCATTTTTGCAGGGCCATCCACAGGGGATCCCCCGTTTTTACCCCGCATTTTTTGGCCTCCTCGCTTTTTGCCAAAACGATGCCGTGCCGCTTTTCCACGTTGCCGCACACCACCACGGGCACCTGCTTTAAGCGCTCGTCGTAAAGCCGCTCCACCGAGGCGTAAAAATTATTCATATCGCAATGCAGTACGGTGCGCCCCATGGCAAAAACTCCCTCTTGACAAATTTCGTTCGTGACATTATAATAAAAGCACGAACAACATTTCGTATTTTTATTATAACCAAACCGTAGAAAAAAGTCAACGACTATTTTTTGGAAAGGCGGCAAAGATGCAATTTGCGGAAAAATTAAAGGAAGCAAGAAAAAAGGCGCACCTGTCTCAGGAGGCGCTGGCAGGCATGGCGGGGATCTCCGCCCGCACCCTGCAGAATTATGAAATGGGCAAGCGCTATCCCGCCAATATGGAGATCACGGTAAAGCTCGCCACGGCTCTGGGGCTGACGGCGCAGGAGCTTTTATCCCCTGCGGAGGAGACCATCGTTCTGGTGACCGCGCCCGATGCCAAGGCGCAATTAGAGGAGCTGGTGCTGTCTCTGTCGGGTCTGTTTTCCGGCGGACAGATCCAGGACGAGGATCGGGATGCGGCCATGGAAGCCATCATTGCAGCCTATTGGGCGGCACGGAAGGCCTCCCGCGGGTCTGCCCCCACGGAGGAAAAGCGGTGAAGGAGATCGAGCGTATTGCCCGCTTAAGTGACGAGCTGGTGGAGCGCTACGGCACCCGCAATCCCTTCCGTCTGGCCGACGCCATGGATATTCGCGTGACGGTCTGTCCCGATTTTCAGAAGCTGCGGGGCATGTATAAGGTGATCCTCGGCAAGAGGTTTATTTTTCTCAACGGCAATCTCAAGCGTAGGGAAGCGGCATGGACACTGGCTCACGAGCTGGGACACGATGCCCTCCATCGGGAGATGGCGGAAAACAGCATCGTGCAGGATAATTTTATTATGGATATGACCCTAAAGCCCGAATACGAGGCCAATCTTTTCGCGGCCAACCTTCTCTTTGACGACGGGGAGGTGGCGCATCTTCTGCGGGCGGGAGAATCGGTGGACAACGCCGCCCGACTTTTGGGCGGGGAAAAATTCCTCCTGCAGATGAAGATCCGCATTATGGAAAGCCGCGGCCGCCTTCCTTCGTAAGGGGAAAGGGGCGTTTTTCCTTTCTTTCTTCAGCAGAAAAAATGCAAATCCCTTGCAAAGAAAGGAAGCTTGTGGTAAAATGATACTATCATTATTCCATGAAAGGAAGAAAAATAAATGAAAATTTTGGTGATCAACGCCGGTTCCTCCTCCGTTAAGTATCAGCTGATCGATATGACCCGCGAAGAGCTGCTGGCAAAGGGACTTTGCGAGCGTATCGGTATCGAGGGCGGTGCCTTCAAGCATCAGGTTCCCGGTAAGGACGCTTACAAGATCGACATTCAGATGAAAAATCACGGCGAGGCCATTGCCCTTGTGGTAAAGACCCTGACCGATCCCGAGCACGGTGTCATTTCCGATCTCAGCGAGATCGGCGCAGTGGGACACAGAGTGCTCCACGGCGGTGAGAAGTTCTCCGGCAGCGTTGTGGTAAACGAAAAGGTCATCGAGGCCATTGAGGAGTGCTGCGAGCTCGGCCCGCTTCACAACCCCCACAACCTCACCGGTATCCGCGCTTGCGCAGAGATCATGCCCGGCGTACCTCAGGTTGCCGTGTTTGACACCGGCTTCCATCAGACCATGCCCAACTACGCGTACATGTACGCTCTGCCCTACGAGTACTACGAGAAGTACAAGATCCGTCGCTACGGCTTCCACGGTACCTCTCACCGTTACGTTTCTCTCCGCGCCGCCGAGCTTCTGGGCAAGAAGCCCGCTGAGGTAAACGTAGTTACCTGCCATCTCGGCAACGGCTCCTCCATTGCCGCTGTAAAGGAAGGCAAGTGCCTGGATACCACCATGGGTACCACTCCTTTGGAGGGTATTATCATGGGTACCCGTTGCGGCTCCATTGACCCCGCTATCGTTCCCCTTCTCATGAAGAAGGAAAACCTCACTCCCGACCAGGTCGATGCCGTGATGAACAAGAAGTCAGGTATCCTCGGTATTACCGGCTTCACCAGCGATAACCGCGACGTGGAAGCAGGCACCAAGGAAGGCAACGAGCGTTGCAAGCTGGTTGAGGATATGCTCTGCCACCAGCTGACCAAGTACGTAGGCGCCTTCTCTGCCGCTATGGGCGGTGTGGATGCCATCGTATTTACCGGCGGTATCGGCGAGAACAACACCAGCTATCGCCAGAGAGTGGCCGATAAGCTTGGCTTCATGGGCGTGAAGATGGATCCCGAGAAGAACAAGATCGCAACCCTCGGCAAGGAAATGGACGTTGCCGCTGAGGATTCCCGCGTTCGCATCCTCATCATCCCCACCAACGAAGAGCTGATGATCGCAAGAGACACCTTCGAGCTCTGCAAGTAATTTCAAAGCAAGAAAAAAGCACCCAAACGGGTGCTTTTTTTGAGAGAAGCAGTGGCATGAAAAAAGCCTTTCCGCCATTTGGCGGAAAGGCCTCTTTTTTTGTTGTAAGGCTAAATCTTATTGCCGCAGGAGGAGCAGAAGAGGGCGCCCTCGGAAAGCTTGGCACCGCAGTTGCCGCAGAACTTGGGCTGCTGAGGCGCGGGAGCTTCTTTCTCCGCAGGCGCGGGGTCTGCCACAGGAGCGGGCTCAGCCGCAGGAGCGGGCTCTGCTACGGGTGCAGGTTCAGCCACAGGTGCAGGCTCAGCCGCAGGCGCGGGGTCTGCCACAGGAGCGGGCTCGACCACAGGAGCGGGTTCAGCCGCAGGAGCGGGCTCAGCCGCAGGAGCGGGTTCAACCACGGGAGCGGGCTCTGCCACGGGAGCAGGGGGAGCAAAGGGAGCGGGAGCCTCAAAGGAGGCGGAATCCTTCTGCTTCTTTATTTTCTTTTCCTTGGGGGCTTTGGGAGGCTTGGGGGCCTTGGGTCCGTTCCCTGCGGGAACGGGGATCAGACGGGCTACGATGGCAAGGATCAGTGCGCCGAGGGTCAGACCGATCCAAAGGATCATGGTCCACATGGCGTCGTTTTCCTCCTCCATGAGAGCGTAGGCCTCGTCCACGGAGCTCTGTGCCTCAAAGTAGAAATCAGCGGAATTGACCGTGCCGTGCAGGGTGAAGAACTCCACTGCCATGAATACGGTCACCACCAGAAGCACTGCCGCCACAAAGTAGAGGGAGGCGGAGACGACGTTTCGTACGGCCACGGCGGTACCGTTTGCGGCACGGCTCTTGCCGAAGCTCTTCACGGCGAGAAGCACGAAGACGGTCAGACCTGCCGAGCCCAGCAGTGCCAGCATCAGGGGAAGGAGGCTGAGGATGGAGAAGCCCTCGCCCTCGGTCTCCACCACGGCGGCGGCACGGCGCTCCACCACAAAGCTTTGGGTGGACACGTTGCCGGAGGGGCTCTGTGCGGTAACGGTGAAGCTGTTCTTACCTGCCTTCAGGGGCAGGGTCACGGTAAAGCCGCCGTTTTCGTCGGCGGTAACGGTCTGTTCACCGATGGTGACGGTGCAGCCCGATGCGGTCTTACCTACCAGCGTGTATTCGCTCTTGGTGGTGGAAACGGGTGTGCTTCCCACCTCGTACAGGAAGAGGGTGGGGGCCTTCCAATCCGTCCAGATCTTTCCGCCCTTGCGGAAATGAAGAGAGTCAGAGACGGAAAAGACAAATTCGATCTCGTTATCATATTCCTGCAGCTGTACGGAAAGGGAGCTTGCGCCCTTGCAGCTCAGCTCCTCCTCGACTCCGTTGACCGTCAGAACGGCGGGGATCGCCTCGGTGAAGCGGGAAAAATCATAGCTGATGCGGTACTGTGCGGCGGTGGTGATCTCCTCGGTGGGCACGGTCACGAGGGCGGCAAGCGCCAGATCCACCTCGGCGGTTACGGGCTGAGAGACCACGCCGTGGGATTCGTATCTTAACTCGATGCGGTATTTTGCGGCGGTGCTGTGATCGGCGGCGATCACGTCCACAGTCTCGTCCTCGCCCAGTCGCTGGGAATAGAAGGGCTCGGCCTCACCGTCGCGGAATACGGCCAGAATATAGGCATCGGCCATGTATTTTCGGGTTTTGCTCCAGTCGATACGCAGGGAGGAATCAATGAAGTCCACCAAGGCATCAAAGCCGTCCATGGCCTCGGGGGTGTTGGGATTGGTATAGGCGAAGGGTGCATCGGCAACGAGGGAGTCAAAGACCTCCACGCCGCCGGATACGGTGCGCACCTCCATGTGAAGGCGCCACTTGTCGAAGGTGTTGAGCTTCGACAGGGAGAAGCTGAGCTCCTCCTCCTTGCCTGCCACGGCGGTACCCGTGCCAAGCTCCTCCTTGCCTACCACGTTGCCGTTTTCGTCACAGACGGCGGCGGATACGGTGTAGCTGATGGGGGAGGTGCCCGCATAGGACAGAAGGTACTTGACCTTCAGAGTGCCTCCGTCGGCCGAGCCGGAAAGGGAGCGGATGCTGAGCACCTCGCCGTAGGGCATCCATTCCACTTCCATATCCTTGTTTTGTCCCTTGTCGTAGCAGATCTTCCACTGACCTGCCGTAGCCTCGGGTACGTAAAGGTAGATGGCCTTGCCGTCGTCCTCACGGCGCAGACCCTGCCAATCCCCCGCGGTCTTGCCGGCGGTCTTACCGTCGGGTGCGATGAGATATACGGCGGGGGCGGCGGTATCGTAGGTGATGCGGACGGCCATGTTTCTCTTTTCCGTCAGGCGGAAGAGATCTTCCGTTTTTTCTGCGGCAAAGGCAGGCATTGCCAGGGTGGGGATCACTCCTGCAAGGAGCACCAGTGCCAGCAGAAGGCTGAATAGTTTCTTTTTCACGTTGTCCTCCTTACAGCTTGCGCTTGCCACAGTCAAGCTTGGTCTTTTCGTTCCAGGTCAGGTAGTATTCTTCCACGTTCTTGTTGCCCGTGCCGCGTGCGATGACGGCGAAGTTCAGAAGATCCTCGCTATCCTCGTAGACACCCAGCAGAACGCGACCGTCGGCATGGAATTTCTTATGGAAGATCCACCAGCCCACGTCGATCTCGGCGAAGGCCACACGCTCGATGGCAAAGAGCTTGGAATGGGCGTTGAGGTTGCCCTGACCGCCGATATTCACGTGGACGTTATCGGTCTCCCATTTTAAAGCACGGGTGATGCTGGCCTGCAGACCGTTTGCCTCCTCCTCGATGCCCAAAAGCATGACGTTGAAGGGGAGATAGCCTGCCTTGAAGCTTGCCTTGCCGAATTCGATGGCTTCGATGAATTTGACGGTGGTCTCAAGGGAGACAAACTTTTGTCCGAAGCTGAAGGAAAGGGTAATATCGTCCAGCTTCAGAAGGGAAACGTCACCGACCTTTTCATCCAGACCCTTGATGTAATCGCTGATCTTGGAGATGCCAAAGTCGCAGGAGCCCTGGAATACGCTCAGGAAGAAGTTCTTGTCGGGGGTGATGTCGGACACCTTCAGCTTGAAGTCGTCCACGGTCACGGGAACGGGACCGATGCTGGTGTTGACGGAGGCATCCACGCCGAAGCCTGCGCTGTTGAGCCAGAGCTTGTCCACGCCCTGGGCATCCTTCAGCTGCTTCCAATCCATTTCCAGCATAACGCCCGTGCCCTTAAAGAGGAAGGGAAGCTCCACTTCGAAGGTAAAGCCGAAGGAAACGTCGGAGGTGTTGATGCGGAATTTTAAGCTGTTTCTGTCTTCCTCCCAAAGATTGATGAGGAAGTTGCCGAATTTCGGCGGGCCGGGGCCGCGGTCCTTGCCGAATTTCACGGTGATCTCCGTGTCGATGCCGGCGCTCTGTCCCGTAATGACACCCTTGAAGTCGCCCTTGAAGTCAAAGAGCTTTTGCTCCTTGGCGCTCTTCAGCAGCACGTCCTGCAGGGGCAGATCGGTGGAGAAGGTGTCCGTTTCCAGAATGAGCTTGTTGGGATACAGCTTCAGTCCGGGGGAATCCATTTCCATGAGGGTGGGCAGAAGCAGCAGGGGAGAGATGATGGGATGGACCTTGTAATCGTCGGAATCGGGATCGTTCAGGGTATCGTTATAGAGGATCACGCCGCCCAGCGCGCCGATGCGCGCTACCTGACAGCGGCTTGCCAGAAGCTTGGCAAAGCCCGTGGCGGTGGCGGTGTCGTATTCCACGTAGGCGCCGTGGTTATCCCGCATGGTGATCTCGTAGGCATTCAGGTTGCCCTCCAGCACCACGTCGCCGTCGAAGTGGAGCCAGCCGTTCAGGGTCACGTCACCGGAGAGGGTCACGGTGTTGCCGTTTTCCACCTTGGTGCCGGAGGTGAACTTGTAGGGACCGAACTCGGTGCTCCTCAGCTGGGAGGGATCCACCACGGAAAGGGCATTCGTCATGATGCCCGTGCGGTCGTTTACGTGAACGGTCACGTTGTAGTTACAGCAGACCAGATTTTTGGGCAGGGTCAGGCGCAGGGTGGTATCGTTGACGAATTCCACCTTGATCTGATCGGCGGAGTAATCAAGCAGACCGTCAAGCTCTACGCTGACTTTATCCTCGGCGGTAAAGCCGTCCACGGCCAGAGTCACCACGGTGGGCTCATTGCTCTTGCCGATGCGGCGGGGAGAAATGCCGTAGAGGGTCTTTTCGGTCATGACGATCTTGGTATCGGTCTCGTCGGGATCGGGCACGTCGGTATTGCCGCCCAGGTAGTAGGGGACCGTATCGGATACGGTTCCCTCGTAATCCTTGTGGGAGAGGGTCACCTCACGGGATACACGCAGGGTGTCCTTGGCGCGGTAGGTGACGGTGTAACGGTAGCGAGCCTGATTTCTCAGCTCGTCGTAGAAGCTTTCCAAAGAGGAGGAATCCTGCACGGCAAGATAGGTGCCGCCGGTGGAATCGGCCAGCGCGGTCATGTATTCGGAGTCCACACTGCTGCCAAGACCCAGAGAGAAGAGCACGATACCGCGGCTTCTTGCCACAGAACCGATCTCGTTTTCGATCTGGGCCTCATCGCGGCGACTGCCGTCCTGACCGTCGGACAGGAGCAGGATGTAGTGAACCTCGGTGGGATCGGAGGAGAAGCTCTTGAGGGATTCTACGATGGCGCCGTACATATTGGTGCCGCCGCTGGCGCCGATGCGCTCAGCCGCCGCACGAACGTCGGTCACGGCCGTATCAAAGCCCAGATTGGTCTCCACCCAGTTGCTGAAGGTGACCAGCGCTACGTTTTCGCCTGCCTCCATGGTGTCGAGGTAGGTGAGCACGGCCTTTTTCAGATCCTGAATGGGCTTGCCTCCCATACTGCCGGAAACGTCACAGCAAAGGAGAATATTGGTAGCGGTAATATCCACCTTTTCCACGGTGAAATCGGTGATCTCCACACCGCAGTCGGTCAGCTTCAAAAGCTTTTTCAGCTCCTCGGGGGTGCCGGCGTAGTCCTTGCCCACGTTGAAGGTGAGCTTGACCTCCTCGAAGTTTGAGGCATCCACGTCGGTGATCTTCAGCGCGATGCGGACCTTGTTGACCGCGTCGGTCATATAGTCCTCAAAGCTTTGCTTTTCTTCCTTTTCTTCGTCCTTATTCTGCTCGGAATTTTGCTCCTTCTGCTCCTCCTTGGCCTTCTGTGCCATGAGCACCACGGCCTCGTCGGAGGAATGGCGGGTAGCGGCATCAACCAGATCGGCTACCTTCTTGAGCTTTTCGGGATCGTCCTTGTCCTGAATGGCGTCGGCCAAACCTGCCATGGGAACCATGAAGCTGTCGTCGTCACTGACACCTACCTGGCTGAGGGCGGCGGAAATGTGCAGGGAGGCCTTATCGTCCTTGCCGTCGCTGTATTCCCACTTGGCCAGCTGCAGATTTGCCTTGGCGCGGTTGGGCGAGTCGGCATCCTCTGCCTCCTCGGCCAGACCGTTCTTCACTCTCTGCAGGGCAGGGGAGGAGGAAACGCTGTCCAAACGCTCCAACGTGGCATCGGGCTTTTCACCCAGCGTCTCGGAGGTGAGAACGCCCTTTTCCTTCAGCTCCTTTAACCTGGCGGCAACCTGCTCCGCATGGGCACGGTAATTCTTACCGAAGTCCTCGGAGAAGGAGCCTTCCTTCACCAGTCCCTGCGCGTACAGCTCGGAAATGATGGCGAATTCCTCGTAGCCTGCATTTTCATCCAACAGCTTGGCACCCTGAGAGAAGGAGCCGTTCAGCACGTTCATCTTCAGGCGGCATTCGCGGAAGGTGGGCACGTACGCCAGTCCGGGCTCGGTCTCGGCGGCACTCTTTAGGCGGGACAGACAGCTTTTCAGCTTATCGGAATCCTTTTCTCCCTCGGAAACGAATTTTTTAAATACGCCCTCGGACTGGATCACGGCCTCGGCGGCCTTGTCGTAGGAGTCGGAAAGAATGCGACTTTCCAAAGCCTCCTTGGCGTGCTTTTTCAAATTCTTCAGGGCATCCTTATCGCCGCCCTCCACGGTCTGACCGAGAAATTCGGCGGCTGTGCGGTCAAGCTTTCCTTCGCTTAAGGCGGCATCACACAGCGCGATGGCGGCATTGCCCTCCTCCGCACCGTTCTCCACGGCCTTTTGGATCAGAAGCTTTGCGCCCAGCGCATCGCCCTTCATGGCGCAAAGATAGCCCTCGCACAGCACCAGCTCCTCGGACTCGGGCATTTCCGCCCGCATATCCTGCAGAAGCTCGGTGGCGTAGGAGAGGCCGTCCTCACGGCTTCCCATGGCGCAGGCAAAGCTCAAAAGCGCGCTTTCCTCCTCCACGTTTACCTCGCGCTCGGGCTCGTAGAAGAAAAAGAGCATGAGCGAGGTCACGGCCGAAAGGGTAAATACGCTTCCCAGCACGATGGAGGTCACCCGACCCGATCGGCGAAAGATCGCCAAAAGGACAAAGGTGACCAGCGCAGGAAGCAGTCCCAGCGTGATCTGTAAAAAGATGTCCATAATTACCTCCGATGAATAGGCTGAAATCTTTCCTTATTATACCATGCCTCCCTTAAAATGTAAACAAATCTTAAAATATTATGACAAAAAAGCACCCGAAAAAGGGTGCTTTTTCAATATCGATCGTGACTGTCAGCGGATATGCCTTCGGTAAAAGCGGATCAGGAAGGGGATGGCCACAAGGAAGGTGCAAAGATCTGCCACCGATTGGGAAATGAGAACGCCCGTGGTGTTGAGGAAAAGGGGCAGGATGAGGACCGCGGGCAGGAAGAAGATGCCCTGACGGCAGGAGGCCAGAAAGCTGGCGATGGCCTTGAAGCCCAAGCCCTGATATAAGTGATTGACGTAGGTGCTGACGGCAAGGGTGGGAAGAACAACGCAGGACAGGCGCACCATGCGAACGCCAAGCTCTACCACCGTCTCGTCGGGGGTGAACCAGGTCATAATGGGACGGGCGAAGAAATAGAGGATCAGGGTAAAGAAAATGCAGATGCCCGTTCCCACAAAGCAGGCGAAGGTAAAGGACTGCCAGGTTCGCTTTTTCTTTCCCGCACCGAAATTATAGCCCGCCACGGGCTGGAAGCCCTGCCCGAAGCCGAAGCAAATGCTCCGCACCAGCGTATAGAGCTTGCCCGCCACGGTGACTGCGGCTCCTGCCGCATCGCCGCCGTAGGAAATGGCCTGAATGTTCAATACCGCTGCGGCAATACTGCTCAGTCCCTGGCGGCAAATGGTGGGAAGCCCCGTTAGAATAATGAGGCGATAGTCGGCAAAGCTGCGGGGGAGATAGCGGGGATGGATGCGGACGATGTTGCGCCTCGTCAGAAAGAAAAAGCCGAGGATCAAAAAGCTGAGGATCTGCCCGATCATGGTAGCCAGTGCCGCACCGCCCGTGCCCATGTCGAGATAGGTAATAAACAGGGCGTCCAGGCCGATGTTGGCAATGGCCCCCGCACTGATGCCGACGGTGGCAATGCCCGTGCGACCCTCTCCGCGGAGGGTGGAATTTAATACGAAGGTCACGCAGTTGATGGGTGCGCCCAGAAGGATGAATCTTGCGTAGGGGATGGCGTAGGGCAGCATGGAATCGGTACAGCCCAAAAGGCGCAGAATGGGAGAAAGAAGGCTCAGCCCCACGGTCAGCAGAAAAAGCCCTGCCAGCAGGGCGGCCAGAAAGGCCCCGGAGGCAAAGCGGTGGGCCTCCTCCGTCTTCTTTGCACCCAGCCTGCGGCTGATGAGACTGCTGGCGCCCATGCCGATCCCGTAGCCCAAGGCTTGAATGGCGGCCATGATGGCAAAGACCGCGCCCACGGCCGCGGAGGCGGAGGGGCTGATCTGAGAGACGAAATAGGTATCGGCCGTGTTGTAGATCACGCTGACCAGCATACCCGCCGTGGCGGGCAGGGCAATGGAGGTCACAAGACGTGGGACGGGGGTCTGCGTCATGCGACGGTATTGGGCCTCTTCCTCGGCCGAACGGAATCGATCCACGGTGTTTCCTCCTTCTTTTGCTTTCTTTTATTATAACACCTAAAAAGTCCCTTTTCAAGCGGAGAAAAGTACGGAAAATGCGCTTTTTTTCGAGGTTTTTCTTCTAAAAGAGAAAAAAACGGCACAACAAAACCGCTTAAGTATGAATTTTTTGGTATAAATCAAAAATTTTATTCTTGCCAAACGGCAAGGGGCATGATAAAATGAAAAAAAACGTAACAGAAAGGGGTTACTAAAATGTATAGAATTGGTAAAGAAGAAGCAGAAGCTGCTGCACGCGTTATCGAGTCCGGTCAGCTTTTCTTCGTCAACGATGGTTTCCAGGAAGTAAAGAACTTTGAGAGAGAGTGGGCCGAAAAGATCGGTACCGAGTACTCTATCCTTCTTACCAGCGGAACCGGTGCTCTTATCTCCGCTCTGGTCGGTCTGGGCGTAGGCCCCGGCGATGAAGTCATCGTTCCCGGTTACACCTTCATGGCAAGTGCCTCTGCCGTTCTGGCCGTTGGTGCTATCCCCGTGCTGGCTGAGATCGACGAGACCATGACCATCGACGTGAAGGACGTTGAGAAGAAGATCACCGATAAGACCAAGTGTATCATCCCCGTTCATATTTGCGGCTTCCCCTGTAACATGGATGCGATCATGGAGATCGCCAAGAAGCACAACCTCCTCGTTCTCGAGGATGCTTGCCAGGCAGACGGCGGTAAGTACAAGGGTCGTCGCCTCGGTTCCATCGGTAACGCCGGTGCCTTCAGCTTCAACTACTTCAAGCTGATCTCCTGCGGTGAGGGCGGTGCCGTTGTGACCAACGACCGCAAGGTATACGAGCGCGCTGCTATCTACCACGACAGCGGCTGTGCCTTCCGTCCCTACTCCGGCGAGTTCTCCGAGCCCTTCTTCATGGGTATGCAGCTCCGCTCCAACGAGGTTATGGGCGCCATCATGCGCGTTCAGCTGACCCGTATGGACGACATCATTGCCAACCTGAAGGAGACCAAGGCAAAGCTGATCGCAGGTCTGGCTGACGAGAAGAAGATCACCATCATCCCCTCCCACGACATCGAGGGCGACCTGGGCTCCAACCTGGGCTTCCGCTTTGCTACCGCTGAAGAGGGTGCTAAGTTTGCCGAGATGGCTAAGGCCGAGGGCTTTGACGGCTACCTGGTTGCTAACTCCGGTAAGCACATCTACTACAACTGGGATCCCATCATGAAGCACCTGGGCTCTCACTGCGAGGCTCTGAACCCCTACGCACTGCCCCAGAACAAGGGTCTCTGCATGGAGTACAGCGACGATATGCTGCCCCAGACTCTCGACCTGGTAAACCGTACCTACCACATCAACCTGAAGTGCGATCGTTCCGACGAAGAGATCCAGAAGATGATCGACACCATCAAGAAGTTCTGCGCACAGCTGTAATTTCAAAAACAAAAAAGAAGCCGAATTTCGGCTTCTTTTTTTATGCGGTGATTTTGCTTAACAGGGAAAAGAGCGTTTCATCCGGCTCAAATTCCAGAAGGATATAGCCGCCTTTTTCGCGGTCGGGGAAGAGGAGCACGGCACTGTCTTTGGGAAAGGGGTTCTGGCAATAGGAAAAGCGATGGGAGAGGGGATAGTCCCTCTTCTTTTTTTGCCAGTCCTCCTTTTTGAAAAGGAGGCAGTCCCTCGTTACGGGAAGGGAGCCCAGATTTTTCATGCGCCGTCCCGAGAGGGAGGAGAGGGAAAGAAGGCCGTCCTCCAGCGTGTAGGTATAGGCGGTGAGGAAATAGCGGGAGCTGATCTGAACAAAGAGGATCAGAAGCACCACGCCCAGCCCCTGCCCCACAATGCGCAGATGTCCCGCCAAATAGCGGGAGAGGAAAAAGCAGGCCAGAGAGAAAAAGAGGAGCGAAATGCAAAAAATGAGGGAAAGGACCCCTTGACGGCGGCCCTCACAGCGGTAAGAGCTCATAGCGGTATCTCCAAAAGGGTAACGATCTCCAAAAAGGCATTGGAGGAGAGGGTCTTGGGAAGACCTGCCTGTTCCAGCACGGCCTCCCGCTTCTGCTTGGATTCGGGTCTGCCCGTATAGCCCATGGCGTAAAGATCGGCCTTGGTATAGCGCCTTTGGCGGGGCTCGCCTCCCAAAAGGCCGCTTTTTTCAAAGAGGGAAAGGAGCAGCTCGCCCGTCATGCCCTCCACGCCCAGAAGGCCTGCCTTACCGGGGGCGGCTTTTCTTTTTTCCTTGCCGCGGATGGGAGGGATGTACAGATCCGTCACGCCCTCGCCGCCGGTAATGGTGCGGATGTGACTGCGGATGACACTGCCGCCTCCGTCGGAGTCGCACAGCACCACCAGCCCTCTTTCGCGGGCAAGGCGACGCAGGAGGGTCTTTTTCTCCTCGTCGCGGAACAGACCGAAGCCCTCGGTGGTAATGACGGTGGCGTCCAAAATGCTGTCCAAGCGGATCTTGTCGTATTTACCCTCCACCACAATGACCCTTTGGCAGACGGGCTTCATGCGCCGCCTCCCATGAGCCGTGCCATTTCCAGCACCTTCAATTCCGTTACCGCCCAGGCGTTGCTTCGCTTGCCCTTCAGGGCGCGGTCCAGCCGGAGGCACAGGGCAAGACAGCCCTCGGCGCATTCCCTCTTTTTGCCGTGGAGGGAGCGCTTCATGCGCTCGTACTGCCACGGGAAGGTGTTGGTGGCCTTGGTCAGCGCGGCGGCATCGGCACCGTCCAGCACCAGCATGGCCGCGGTAAAGCTTTTGGCGAGACTGCCCGCAATGACGATGGGCTCGGTCTCGTGCCGCTTGAGGTTATATAGGATCTTGGCGGTGGCCTCCGCGTTTCCGTCCAGCACCGCATCGCTGAGGTTCCAGACGGCAAGCTCCGTGGTATCCTCCGCAAAGAGGAGCACGTCCTCCTCGGTGACGGTGGTGCGCTTTTGACTTATAAGATAGGCCGACAGCTTTTCCAATTCCCCGCGGATCACGTTCATACGACCGGAGGACAGACGGAACAGGGTGGTCATGGCACCCGTTTCTCCCTTCAGCCCGTCGCGGGCGAGGATCTTGGCGCTCCATGTCATGAGGGTGCGCTCGTCCTGCAAAGGGAAGGAAACGAAGGTGAGATGCTCGCTGAGGGCCTTGACGGTCTTTTTGCCCACGGTGGCCTTATCGGCAGTAAATTCTCCCTCCTCCAAATAGAGAATGAGGGTCAGATACGGGGGAAAATCCTGCAGGAGAGCCAAAAGCTCCTTGACCTGCCCCTCGGTGAGCCTTGCGGGATTGAGGCCGCGGCAGACGATGAGACGCCGTTCACCGCCGAAGGGGAGGATTTCCGCCTCCTGCAGAAGATCCTGCAGGCTGTGATCCCGCGTCATATCCAGCCGACAGAGGTTGAAATCCGCCATGCCCTCCTTTTCAATGAGGGCAATGAATTTCTGCAGATAGAACTGCTTTAAAAGCTCCTCGGGTCCGAAAAAGGCAAAGGCGCCCTCGGGATGCTCCTTCAGACGCGCCTTTAAGCCCGGCACCGAGATTCCGAATGGAGATCTCTCTGCCATATCAATTCATTGTTTCGGAAAGCTGAGTGCCGCCCAGAACGTGAAAATGCAGATGCTTTACGCTCTGACAGCCGTGCTCACCGATATTGGTGACGATGCGGTAGCCCTTTTCCAGCCCCAGCGCCTTGGCGATCTTGGGGATGGCCTCGAACACGGCCGCCACCGCGGCGCTGTTCTCCTCTCCGATGGCGTCGGCGGAGGAAATATGCACCTTGGGGATCACCAGCACGTGAACGGGAGCCTGAGGGTTGATGTCGTGGAAGGCGTATACACGCTCATCCTCGTACACCTTATTGGAGGGGATCTTCCCCTCTAAAATGGAACAAAAGAGGCAATCCATGGCTTTCTCCTTTCAGAACAGCTCGTAGAAGGCCTTTTCAGCCTCGGGGAGCTTTGTGGCATCCTTGCCGCCGGACTGTGCGGAATCGGGTCTTCCGCCGCCACCGCCGCCTACGATGGGGGAGATGGTCTTGAGAACGTTTCCTGCGTGTGCCCCCTTGGCTACGGCGCCCTTGCCGCAAACGGCGAAGAACAGGATCTTTTCGCCCTTCAGCTGATAGAGCACGGCAACGGCGTTTTCTTCCTTATCGCGGATCAGATCGCCCAGCTTTCTGCCGTCGGTGCCCTCGTCGATCTTGGCGAAGATCAGCTTCAGGCCGTTCTTCTCCTTGCCCTCGGCAATGAGGCTCGTAAGGCCTGCGCGGGCCAGCTTTTCGGACAGAGCGTCGATGGTATCGCGGGCCAGCTTTAATTCATTCTTCTGCGCGCGCACCTTTTCGGGTACCAGCGGAACGGTGGTCTTCAGGGTCTCGGCGGCCTCGCGGAGCTGTGCCTCCTTCTCGTAGAGGAGACCCAGCACGTTCTTGCCCGTGACGGCCTCGATACGGCGGATGCCTGCGGCAACGCCCTGCTCGGACAGAATGCGGAACAGGCCGATGCGGGCGGTGTTATCCATGTGAGTGCCGCCGCAAAGCTCGCGGGAGAACTCACCCATGGAGACCATGCGTACCTCATCGCCGTACTTTTCGTCAAACAGTGCCATGGCGCCCATTTCCTTTGCCTTGTCGGCATCGGTCACCAGGGTGGTGATCTCCATGGCCTGCAGGATCTTTTCGTTGACCAGAGCCTCCACGCGGGAAAGCTCCTCCTCACTCATGGCACGGAAGTGCTTGAAGTCAAATCTTGCGCGGGCCTCGTCCACAAAGGAGCCTGCCTGCTCTACGTGATCGCCCAGCACCTCACGCAGGGCTGCCTGCAGAAGGTGAACGGAGGAGTGGTTTCTGCGGATGGCATCGCGGCGGTAAGCATCCACCACGCAAAGCACCTTATCGCCTACGGAAAGCGTACCGTTTTCAAGGCGAACGGTGTGGAGGAAAATGCCCTCGCTCTTCTTGGTATCCATGACGCAAAGGGAAGCCTTTTCGGCGGTGATGATACCCGTATCGCCCACCTGTCCGCCGCTTTCGCCGTAGAAGGGGGTGGTATCCAGGATCACCGTGGCCTCACCCTCGGTGAGGGTGTCTGCCTTGCCCTCCTCAGTGAAAATGGCAAGCACGGTGGCATTTTCGGTGGTCTTTTCATAGCCGCAGAACCGGGTCTTTGGCAGGGAGGAGATCTCGGTCTGCTCGGCACCGCTCCAGCCGGAGATGTTGGCGCGGGCGGCGCGGGCTCTTTCCTTCTGCTCCTGCATCAGGGCGGTAAAGCCCTCCTCGTCGATGGAAAAGCCCTTTTCCTCGGCGATTTCGCGGGTCAGGTCAATGGGAAAGCCGTAGGTGTCGTAGAGCTTAAAGACAGCCTCGCCCTCCAGTTTCTTCTCACCGCGATCGTTTGCCTTTTCCATCCAGTCGGACAGAATGGCAAGACCGGCATCGCAGGTGGCGTTGAATTTTTCCTCCTCCAGAGAGAGGATGGTCTTGATGTATTCTTCCTTTTCGCGCATTTCGGGATAGCCTGCCTCGTTCTCCTCCACCACAACGGTGCAGAGATCGGCCAGAAAGGGACCCTTGATGCCAAGCAGTCTTCCGTGGCGGGCGGCACGGCGCAGGATGCGGCGCAGCACGTAGCCGCGGCCCTCGTTGGAGGGGATAACGCCGTCACAGATCATGAAGGAGGAGGAACGGATGTGGTCGGTGATGATACGGATGGAAACGTCCGTATCGCCGCCCTTTCCGTATTCCTTCTTTGCAATGGCGCAAACGGCATCCAGAATGCGGCGGACGGTGTCCACCTCGAACATGTTATCCACGCCCTGCATGACGCAGGCAAGTCTTTCCAGACCCATGCCCGTGTCGATATTCTTCTGGGTCAGCTCGGTATAGTTGCCGTTGCCGTCGTTATTGAACTGGGTAAATACGTTGTTCCAGATCTCCATATAGCGGTCGCACTCACAGCCGGGCTTGCAATCGGGAGAGCCGCAGCCGTATTTTTCGCCGCGGTCAAAATAGATCTCACTGCAGGGGCCGCAGGGGCCGGAGCCGTGCTCCCAGAAGTTGTCGGCCTTACCGAGACGCACGATGTGATTTTCCTCCACACCGATCTCGTCCTTCCAGATGTGGAAGGCCTCCTCGTCCTTTTCGTAGATGCTGGGCCACAGGAGCTCTTTCGGGATCTCCAGAGTTACGGTGAGAAATTCCCATGCGAAATGGATGGCCTCGCGCTTAAAGTAATCGCCGAAGGAGAAGTTGCCGAGCATTTCAAAATAGGTGCCGTGGCGGGCGGTCTTACCTACGCGCTCCAGGTCGGGGGTGCGGATGCACTTCTGGCAGGTACAAACTCTCTTGCGGGGAGGCTCCACCTCGCCCGTGAAGTATTTTTTCATGGGAGCCATGCCGCTGTTGATGAGCAGCAGGGACTTGTCTCCCTGGGGCACCAGGGAGAAGCTGGGGAGACGAAGGTGACCCTTGGTCTCGAAGAAGGAAAGATATTTTTCTCTCAGTTCGTTCAGTCCGGTGTATTTCATGATAGCCTCTTATTTGTTATTGGTTTTTACGGTATTCCAAAGCTCGCGCACCAGATCGTTGGTGGCGGTGGGCAGGTTGCGGAAGGATTCCCAGGTCTCCTTCTTTTCCGGGTAGGCAATGGGATCGTTTTGCATTTCTTCATCCAGCAGCTCGAAGGCGGCTGCATTGGGGGTGGAGTAGCAAACGTACTCGGTGTTGGCCTTGCCTGCCTCTGCAGAGAGAACAAAGTTGATGAATTGTTCGGCCAAGGCCTGCTTCTCGCTGGTCTTGGGGATGCACATGGCATCGTTGAAGAGGTTCGTGCCGCATGCGGGGATCACAAAGCGAAGATCCTCGTTTTCTTCCATGACGGTCAGGCAGTCGCCCGCATAGTAGGTGCCGACGGCCAGGTCACCGGCAGGCATCATATCGAAGAACTGGTCCATGGCGTAAACGAATTTTTGCTGATCCAGAAGCGCGGCGGCGGCGCGGATCTCTTCTTCATTTACCGTGTTCTGAGAATAGCCGAGCTGCTTTAAGGCAATGCCGAAGGCATCGCGGGGGTTATCCATCATCATGATCTGATCGGGATAATTTTTGCTCCAGAGAATGCTCCAGTCCTTGCAGTCCTCCATCATGGCAAGGTCCTCGGCGGTAAGCTTGGACTCGTTGTAGATGATGCCCACGGTACCCCAGAAATAGGGGACGGAGTATTCTTCGTTGGGGTCGTAATCCAAGCCTTTGAAGCGATCCATGATGTTCTTGTAGTTGGGGATATTGTCAAAGTTGAGCTTTGCCAGCATATCCTCTGCGATCATGCGCTCCACCATATAGTCGGAGGGGAAGATCACGTCGTACTTTCCGGCGCCGGATTTCATTTGGGAATAAAGGGTCTCGTTGGATTCGGCGGTGACGTATTTGACCTCGATGCCCGTGGCCTTTTCAAATTCCTTGATGATGTCGTAATCCGCATCGGATCCGGTGGACATGTATTCGCCCCAGTTGCAAACCACGATGGAGGGGCCGGAGCTGCAGGAGGAAAGAGGAAGGACCAGAGAGGCCATCATGGCGACGGCCAAGAAGAGGGACAGAATTTTTTTCAATGAAGTATCTCCTTTGTGATCAGATTTTTTGTTTTTGCTTGGCATCTTCCTTGGCATCGTGAATGTTCATGATAATGAGGATCACGAGCACGGCCACGAAAATGACACCCGTCATGGCGGCCATCCAAGGCTTGATGCCTTTTTTCATGCTGTTGTTGATAAAGACGGACAGCGTTTGAAAATTGCCGCCTGTAAAGTAGCTGATGATAAAGTCGTCAAAGGAATAGGTCAGGCTGATGAGAAAGCCCGCAAAAATGCCGGGGAAGATCTCAGGCAGAACGACCCGAAGAAAGGCGCCCACCGGGGGACAGCCCAGATCCATGGCGGCCTCGTACAAATTGCGATCCATGCGGCGCAGACGGGGCAGTACGTTCAGGATCACGTAGGGGGTATTGAATACGATGTGGGATAAAAGCACCGTGAAAAAGCCCAGCTCTACGTTGAAGACGAGAACAAAGATCAGCATGAGGGAAACGCCTGTAACGATCTCGGGATTGATGATGGGCAGATTGGACAGGTTCATGAGCAGACCCCGTCCCTTCTTGACGTTGTTGATGCCCAGCGCCGCCATCGTTCCCAGCAGAGAGGCGCCCAGGGCGCTCAGCACGGCGATGACGACGGAATTGAGCAATGCCTCTACGAGGGCATCGTTTTCAAAAAGGGTCAGATAATGCTCCAGCGTGAAGCCCTTCCAGTTGGTAATGCCCGTGGAGGCATCGTTGAAGGAAAGGGCGATCATGACGCCGATGGGGATATAAAGAAAGAGAAAAATGAGGGCAAGATAGGCGCCCGAAACGGTTTTCTTCATGAAGCCCTCCTTAAACCAGAACGATGTCGTCGTCCTTGTCAAAGTGGTTCATCACGGCAATGGAGATCACGATGACCAGCATAAGAACGAAGGAAAGCATACCGCCTGCGTGCATATCGATCTCTCCCTTATAATAGGCCTCGATCGTATCTCCGATGAGATTGAAGCCGCCCAGACGGGCACTGATGACGAAGGAGGAGGCCGCAGGTACGAATACCATGGTGATGCCCGAAATGACGCCGGGCAGGCTCAAGGGGAAGATCACTTTTTTCAGGAGCTGGAAGCCGTTACAGCCCAGATCCTGTCCCGCCTCGATGAGGGATCGGGAGATCTTGGCCATGACCGTGTAAATGGGAAGCACCATGAAGGGAAGGTAATTGTACACGATGCCGATGACAACGGCGGTGGGGGTCTGGTAAATGGCGTTGCCGCCCAGTCCCAGCAGGGAAAGGAGCTGATTTAAAATGCCCGTGGGGCGAAAGATCAGATCCAGTGAGCAGATGCGAAGGATGAAGTTCATCCACATGGGCAGCATGATGAGGATATTCATCATGCGTTGAGCACGGGGAGACATGCGACTCATGATAAGAGCCAGCGGATAGGCCAGGACAAGGCAGATCAAAGTGGAAAGGAAGGCCACCTTGAAGGAATCCAGATACACCTGACTGTTGACACCGATATAGCGGAAGTTTTCCAAGGTCAGGTGACCGTTCCCGTCGGTGAAGGCAAAGTAAAACACCATGCCAAGGGGGATCACCACGAAGGCCGCCATCCACACAAGATAGGGGATCAGAGGCTTCTTGGATTTCATTTTGCATCTCCCTTCACAAGACGAAGGGCGCCCTCGCGCAGGCGGAAAAACACCTCGCTGCCTGCCTGCTCATCCATTTGGCTTTTGATGAGCCAGCGGCGGGAGCCGGAAAGGAGGATCATTTCGTAATAGCTGCCCTTCCAGACAACACTGTCCAGAACGCCCTCGAAATCCGCGTCGTCTCCGTCACACAGCTCGACGTCCTCGGGAGAGACGGCAAAGGAGATCTTATCCTCCTCCGCATATTCACTCTCCAGCGGGAGGAGAAAGCTCTTTTCGTCAAAGCTTACTTCCACGAGACCTTGCTCGTTCTTTTCTGCAGTGACGGTGGCTTCGATGCGGTTGACGGTATCGGGGAACATTTTTTTCATGATGTGGATGTTTTCGGGATCCACGCGCATGCCGATATTTTCGCCCACGGCTGCCGACACGGTGGAATGGATGATCCAGGTCTCGCCGCCGCAGGAAACGGTCATTTCGTAGTGCACGCCCTTGAAGAGGCTTGCCTCCACGTGGCCGATGACGGTGCCCTCCTCGGGCTTTGTGACGATCACGTCCTCGGGACGGATCACCGCGTCAACGAAGGGGGCGGGCATGGGATCCACGCAGTCGAATTCCGCACCGCAAAGGAGTACCTTGCGATCCTCCTTCATTTGTGCATCGAAAATATTGCTTTCGCCGATAAAGTCCGCAACGAAGGCGTTGGCGGGCTCGTTGTAGATATCCTGGGGGGAGCCGATCTGCTGAATGGTACCGGATTTCATGACCACGATGGTATCGCTCATGGTGAGCGCCTCCTCCTGATCGTGGGTCACGTAAAGGAAGGTGATGCCCGACTGACGGTGCAACTGCTTCAGCTCCAGCTGCATATCCTTGCGAAGCTTTAAGTCAAGGGCGCCCAGAGGCTCGTCCAGAAGGAGCAGGCGGGGCATATTCACCAGTGCGCGCGCAATGGCCACTCTCTGCTGCTGACCGCCGGAGAGCTTGGCGATGGGGCGCTTTTCGTAGCCCTTCAGATCCACCATGGCCAGCATTTTCATGACCTTGGGACGGATCTCCGCTTCGGGCACTTTTTTTATGCGCAGTCCGAACGCTACGTTATCGAAAACGTTCAGATGCGGGAAAAGAGCGTATTTCTGAAAAACGGTATTGATGGGACGCTTGTGGGTAGGAGTGTCCAGAATGCTTTTGCCCTCAAAGGTCACGTCGCCGGAATCCGGTTCCTCAAAGCCCGCGATACAGCGGAGGATGGTGGTCTTGCCACAGCCCGAGGGGCCAAGCAGGGTCACGAATTCCTTGTCTCTGATGTAGAGATTGACGCTTTTCAGGATCGCTTCGTTATCGAAAGATTTGCAAAGATTCTCCAGACGAATGAGTACGTCCGATCCGGAGCGTTTTTTTTCCATTTATCTACCTCCTCACTTTTGTGCTCCTACTATATAGGAAGGAATACACCGCAAAAAAATGCAAGATAATGATACATTCTTTTGAGAAAAATGTCAAGAAAAAGGGCGTATTTTCCCCGCATTTTTTCCGCATTTGATTTCACCCCTTTCCGCCGTTCTTTTTTCGGGGCCCTCCTTGACAGAAAAGAGAGAAAAATTTATAATATCCTTATGTTCAGTAAAATCTATAAAAAACTGTTCCCCGACCGCTATTACGCCTCCGCCACGTACCGGCGGGAGGCCGCGGCAAAATACGACAACAAACTGCTCAAATGCGTGACCGAGCGGCGCGAAGACGGGGACGTCGTGCTGTGCAGGGACGCCTATATCTGCGTGAAGGCGGGCTTCGTTTTCGTCAATTCGGAGACGGCCAGCATCTTCAAATGTCGGGACGAGGAAACCCGATGCGGAGAGCTGATGAGCCACGACGGGGTCATCTTCACGGGAAACGATGAAATCGAAGGAAAGGAAAGAAGTATCATCTGCTACTTCAAATATTACCGATGAAAGCCATGAAACGCATTTTTGCTCTCACCCTCTGCCTTGCCCTGCTCTTCTCCTTTACCGCCTGCGGTGAAGAGGAAAAGGAAACGGGCAGCAGTGACGAAAGGATCGCCGCCATGCCCATCGAGGTGGACGGTGTGTCCTATCAGAAGACCGAGGAGACCACGGATTTCGTCTGCATTCAGATGAAGAGCGGCGGCCGTATCCTCCTGGAGCTTTACCCCGACGTCGCCCCCATCACCGTGGCAAATTTCCAAAAGCTGGTGGCGCAGGACTTTTATAACGGTCTCACCTTCCACCGTGTGATCCCCGGCTTTATGATCCAGGGCGGCTGTCCCGAGGGCACGGGCATGGGCGGACCCGGCTGGAGCATCAAGGGCGAATTTTCCGCCAACGGCGTGAAGAACGATCTCAAGCACACCCGCGGCGTGCTTTCCATGGCAAGAGGCAGCTACTCGATGGACAGCGCGGGAAGTCAGTTTTTTATCATGCATGCGGACTATCCCTCCCTCAACGGCCAGTACGCCGCCTTCGGTGAGGTGCTCTACGGCATGGACACGGTGGATCAGATCGCAGGAGTGAAGACCCTTTCCAACGACATGCCCGTGCAGAAGCAGGTCATGTACGAGGTCTATTTCATGGCGCCCGCGGCGCAGTAAAGGAGAAAACATGGCATTTGTAAAGAGTGAAGAAAAGACGAATTTCGTTTGCATCGAAATGGAGCAGGGCGGTAAGATCGTCGCGGAGCTGTATCCCGATATTGCCCCCATTACCGTGGAGAATTTCCAAAAGCTGGTAGCAGAGGGCTTCTATAACGGCCTCATCTTCCACCGCGTGATCCGAGGCTTTATGATCCAGGGCGGTTGCCCTCAAGGCATCGGCATCGGCGGCCCCGGCTGGACCATCAAGGGCGAATTCAAAATGAACGGTGTGGAGAACGCGCTCAAGCACGAACGCGGCGTTCTTTCCATGGCACGCTCCCGCGAATTTGATTCCGCAGGAAGCCAGTTCTTTATCATGCACCGTACCAGCCCCCATCTGGATGGCCAGTACGCCGCCTTCGGCAAGGTGGTAGAGGGCATGGAGACCGTGGACGCCATTACGGATGAATTTACCGATTACAACGACAGACCTGCCGTTGACCAAAAAATGAAGGCGGTTTATTTCGTTAAGGAAGCGTAAGATATGGCACCCGAAAAAAACGGGATGCGGGGGACCTGCGTTGCCCTGGGCAATTTCGACGGCATCCACTTAGGCCACGCGCACATTATCTCCACCTGTGTCGCCGCCGCCAAGGAAAAGGGACTTTTGTCTCTGGTGTGGAGCTTTCGCCGCCATCCCGAGCACATCATGAAGGGGAATTTTTCCACCGGCAATATCATTTCCAATTCGGACAAGGACGAGATCCTGCGCCGCATGGGCGTGGATCTGCTCTTTTTGGAGGATTTTGAGCGGGTGCGCCATCTTTCCCCCGAGGAATTTTGCGAGAAGATCCTTTTGGGCACTCTGTCCGCCAAGGCGCTGTTTTGCGGCTTTAATTTCCGCTTTGGCAAGGGCGGCGCGGGGGATGCCCGCTTTTTGAAAAAATATATGGAGGAGCGGGGCGTTTCCGTGTACGTGGCCCCGCCCGTCTGCGTGGGGGGCGAGCCCGTTTCCTCCACCCGTATCCGCGCCCTTCTGACGCTGGGCGATATGGAGGGAGTCAAGGGGCTTTTGGGGCGCAATTACTCCATTCGCTTTCCCGTGCTCCACGGGAAAAGGCTTGGCTCGCGCATCGGCTTTCCCACCCTCAATCAAGTCTTCCCCGAGGAATACGTGACCCCCAAGATCGGCGTTTACGCCGTGAAGGTGCACGTGGACGGAAGGGCTTGGCGCGGCGTTTGCAACGTGGGCATTCGTCCCACCGTGGAGGAGGACGGCTGCCTTTTGGCAGAGACTCATATTTGTGATTTCTCGGGGGACCTGTACGGAAGACTGGTCACCGTGGAATTTTTGCGCTATCTGCGCGAGGAAAGAAAATTCGAGGATCTGGACGAGCTTTGCCGCCAGATCGATCGGGACAGAAAAGAGGCATTGGCACTCTCGGAGGAATAAGGTATGAAAAAAGGGCTTTCGCGCATCCTTTCTCTCATCCTTGCGGTAGTATGCATACTACCGCTCTTTTCCGTTGCCCGTGCCGCCGCTGAGCCCGCCCCCGAGGTGGCAAGCGGCTCGGCTCTGCTCTATCACGTGGAAACGGGCAAGATCCTCTATGAAAAGAATGCGGATACCCGAATAAGCCCTGCCGCCTTCACAAAAATGATGACGGCACTCCTCGCCTTTGAATACCGCCGCGAAGCGGGCAATATTACCGTGACCGTCACCGAGGAGATGCTCTCCGGGGCGGGCGGTACCTCCATGCGCCTGAAGGCGGGGGAGACCCTGCCGCTGGATAGCCTTTTGGCAGGGCTTGTGGTGCAGAATGCCAACGACGCCGCACTGGTTCTGGCTTCCGTGGTGGGCGGCGATATCTCCTCCTTTGTGGACAAGATGAACGCCCGCGCCAAGGAGCTGGGCATGAGTCACAGCTATTTTGCCAATCCTACGGGTGTGGACAGTGCCGTTATGTATTCTACCCTGCAGGACTGTCTTATTTTGGCCGCCACCCTCTATCGCGTTAACGATTTCATGGTGGTAAGCGAGAAGCAGAAGGCCACCATTCCCGCCACTAACCTGACGGAGGAGCGGGTCTATACCAACAAGAACCTTTTGGTGCCCTATTCCTACGTTTACGATTACTATATGGAAAATACCCGCGGCATGGTCGCAGGCTTTACCGCAGGGGCAGGCTATTGCTGTGCCACCACCCGCAAGGCGGGGGATTGCACCTATCTGGTGCTGGTCTCCGGCGGTAAGGATCGCAGCGAAAAGCAGAACGGCACCGATATTTCGTCCTACCGTGACGCCAAGAGCCTGATCGAATGGGCGGAAAAGAATTTTGCCATGCAGAGCGTTTGCACCTCCGGCGAGGTGATCTGCGAGGTGCCCGTGCGCCTGGCCGCAGGGGTGGACCACGTGATGCTGGTCACCAAGGGGGAGCTGGCGACCCTTCTTCCCGTAGGAGAGGATACCAAGGCTCGGATCACCACTGCCGTGCGCACCAAGGGCGAAAGCTTTACCGCGCCCATTGCGGAAGGGGAAAGCTACGGCGAAATGGACGTGTTTTTCGACGGTGAGCTTATTGCCACCGTGCCTCTGGTGGCGCTGAACAGTGTGCATCTGTCGGGATGGCTTGTGATGTGGGATGCGGTGGAGCGCTTCTTCTCCCGCGGACCCGCCCGCGTGGTGCTGATCCTGTTGATCGCGGCCGCCGTCATTTACGTGGCGGTGCTCATCGGCACGGTCTGGGTGCACGCCGCTCGCCGCAACCGCGCCCGCAATCAGCTCATTTCCGAAATGAACAGAAAAGAAGACCTTCGCATGAAAAAGGTAAGGCAGGAGGAGCGGCTCAACCGCCGTGCCAGATTCCGCCGTGCGGGTGTGTTTCTGAGAGAGGGCTTCCGTGTGCTCTCCGGTGAATCGGAGGCCATGGATACCGGCTCCCGCAGATCCCGTGCACCCAGTAAGGCGGTGGCCCGCGTGCCGGAAAAATACCGTAAGGCAAAGCTTCCTCCGCCCTCAGCCGCACCCCGCCGCGCGGAAAAGGCACCCCGCCGTGCCGCGCCCGTTCGTCCCGCCTCCAAAAGACCCGCTCCTCAAAAGGACAGCCTGCGCCAAAAGCAGCTGGAGGCTCTGCGGGCCGCAAGACAGAGAAAGGACGGCAACCGCAAATAAAAAAACGCGGCTTGACCCATGGGGTCGGGCCGCTTTGCTGCACCGAACGGAAAGGAAAACGTTATGAAATATCTGATCGCATCGGATCTGCACGGCTCTCTCGAGACCTGCCGTGCTCTCTTAGAGGCCTTCCAAAGAGAACAGGCCGACCGCCTTCTGTTTTTGGGCGATCTGCTTTATCACGGCCCTCGCAACGACCTGCCCGAAGCCTATGCCCCTAAGGGAGTTATCCCCCTTTTGAACGAAATGCGCGACCGCATCCTTTGTGTGAGGGGGAATTGCGATACCGAGGTGGATCAGATGGTGCTGGAATTTCCCATAATGGCGGACTATGCCATCCTTTCCCTCGGCGAAAGCTGCGTTTTCGTTACCCACGGCCATAAATTCAACGAAAACAACCTTCCTCCCCTGCGGCAGGGCGACGTGCTTCTGCACGGTCATACCCACGTGCCAACCTGGCACGTAAAGGACGGGATCCACATCTTCAATCCCGGCTCCGTTACCATTCCCAAGAACGGCTCCGCCCGCGGCTATATGACTCTGGAAAACGGAGAATTTCTCTGGAAAACTCTGGCTGGCGAGCTGATCCAAAGAGTGATCCTCTAAGTCCACCGCCGCCCCCTCCCACAACATCACCGCCGCCCATCTTTTTTCAAAAAGCACAAAACAAATTGACATTTGCCCCCGTTTGTGCTATACTACCGCGGTCGATATCCCTACGGAAAGCATCTATGCAGAGATATCGAAGCGGGGACGTTTGCGACCGCCGCCCGAAGGCGGATGAAGGGAGCAAAAAGGGTTGGCCGCGGTCGAAATTTTGCGAAGCGAACGGCAAGCAAAAAATTTCGGGTACGCTGGCAGGACATAACGTGGCGCCCCGTTCGATGAAAAATTGAATAGTCGTTATACTCCAAAACGGGGTTTAACATAGATGGAGAGATATCGAAGTGGTCATAACGGGGCTGACTCGAAAGGTAGACGACCTCGTCACTTGCGAATGTGCGAAAGCTCTTGTTTTCTCGCAATATCTCGCAAATGCTTCATTTTTCTTGAATTTTGGATGACAGCATTTCACTTTCGGCCTTGCAAAAGCCGTGCAAAATTCAAACACAACCAAATACGGAGAGATATCGAAGTGGTCATAACGGGGCTGACTCGAAATCTTCTTCGCCAAACGGAAGCCGAAACG